>NZ_JAWHOO010000012.1:0-120449 GCF_032586855.1 Pseudomonas syringae group sp. J254-4
GGGAATAGCTCAGTTGGTAGAGCACGACCTTGCCAAGGTCGGGGTCGCGAGTTCGAGTCTCGTTTCCCGCTCCAAATTCACAAAAACGCCGCTCATCAGAGCGGCGTTTTTGTTTGTGCGTTTTAAGCATCTTTATAAAAGATCATCTTTCCCCGCGTGTCACGCTCAGCCCTGTCTGGATGCCAATAACTCGTCGAGCTCCGGCATCAGGGTCACGCTCTCCTGCTCATTGGGATCAGTACGCGCGACCAGAACCGTTGCTTCGCGCTCGTTGCTGCGGTTATAGGGCACATGCGGCATTCCCGCCGGGATATAAAAGAAGTCGCCTTGTTCCACGATGGCATGCTTTTCCAGCGACTCGCCATACCAGCAGCCGGTGGCTTCACTCAGGGCATAGATGGCGGTTTCATGCTCCTGATGTTTGTGAGCCTTGCCCCTGCCGCCGGGGGCAATTGTCAGCAGCTGCATATGGATATGTCGGGCACCTGCACTTTGTGCGGAGATGCCGACCTGATAATCCATACCCTGCTTGCCTTGAGAGGGCTTGGCGGGTTTCAAAAGGACACAATCAAGTTGATCACTGGCCACGGTTTTTTCCTCGCCTGATGCTCAATAGAGTTGATCCCCCCTGCCCGCTGCCCGGCAAGGGCAGGGGGGAGTGAATACTATGCCTTGTCGGGCGGAGCGTGGCTCAGGCGCAGGCGCCTATCAAGTGAAAGAAACGCCATGTCGGTCCAGGTAATGGGCTCGATGCATCAGGGCATCTGCGGCAGTTCATTGGGCCGCATGTCAAACACCAACACTTCTGCGTCAACGCCTTCGCTCAGGCTAATGACCTGTTCGTTGCGCAAACGCACCCCGTCACCTTCATCAAGCGGCTGCCCATTGAGCACCACACTGCCACGGGCGACATGCACGTAGGCATATCGGTTGGCAGCCAGTTCCAGGGTGGCAGTTTCATTGCCATTGAACAGACCGGCATACACACGAGCGTCCTGACGAACCTTGAGCGCACCGTTCTCGCCTTGCGGGGAAATGATCAACTGCAAATGACCGCGTTTCTGTTCAGCGCTGAAATGCTCCTGCTGGTAGTTAGGGGTTGCGCCTGCAACATTCGGCACGATCCAGATCTGCAGAAAATGCACGCCCTCGGTGTGCGAATGGTTGAACTCGCTGTGCGCCACGCCGCTGCCGGCACTCATCAATTGCACGTCGCCAGGACGAATCACCGACCCGGTGCCCAGCGTATCCTTGTGCTCCAGCGCACCTTCCAGCACGTAGGAAAAGATCTCCATGTCGCGGTGTGGGTGCTGGCCGAAACCTTTGCCCGCAATCACGCGGTCGTCATTGATCACCAGCAGATCGGAAAAGCCCTGCTCCTGAGGGTTGCGATAACCGGCAAAGGAAAAGGTATGAAAGGATTTCAACCAGCCATGGTTGGCAGCGCCGCGGTCGGAAGCTTTACGAAGAGTCAGCATGATTCTTTCTCCATCCGTTTATCGACGCTGCACATTCAGCAATCGATCAAGTGAGACAAAGGTTACGGCTTATCGACTGTCGCAATAAGTAGCTGGAACATGAATGACTGTCTCGCTGTGGTTGACAGTAGCGAGTGGCACGTTACGCTCTGTCGAACAGCATTCAGCGTTCACTCAGGCTACGACACATGAACCCTTTTGAAGACATGCGGATTTTCTGCCAGGTCATGGAGTCCGGCAGCTTCACGGCTGCCTCCGACAAGCTGGGCCTGTCCAAGCAATTTGTCAGTCGGCGCCTGATGCAACTGGAGGAACGGCTGGGCGTGCGCCTGCTCAACCGCTCCACACGACGTCTGGATGTCACGCCGCTGGGGCAGAGTTATTACGAATCGGCTCTGCGCCTGCTGGCCGAGGTCGAACAGGTCGAGCAGGGGATTACCGGGCAGAACAACGAGCCACGCGGCACCCTGCGTCTGAGTGCGCCGCTGTCGTTTGCCGTTGCCCATCTGGGCTGTCTGCTGCCGCTGTTTTTGCAGCGTTACCGCGACGTGGCGGTGGAGGTGGACCTGAGCGATCGTGCGGTGGACTTGATCAGCGAAGGCTATGACCTGGTGCTGCGTATCGGGGTGCTGGAAGACTCCAGCCTGATCGCCCGGCGCATTGCCTCGATTGATCGGGTCTACTGCGCCAGCCCTGCCTACCTGGCCGAGCGCGGTACGCCGCAAAAACCCGAAGATCTGCACGCTCATGATTGCCTGCCCTATGGCCACAGCCGTCAGGCGCAATGGCGTTTTCAGGTGCAGGGCAAGCCTTTGATATTGAACATCAGCGGGCGGATGCGCGCCAATAATGGCGAGCTGCTGAGAGACACGGCGGTGGCCGGGCTGGGCATCACCTACCTGCCGACGTTCATTGTTGGCGCGGCGCTGCGTGACGGCGGCCTGGTGCGGGTGCTAGATGACTTGCGGCCCGAGCCCTTGACGCTGTCAGCGGTTTATCCCCAGCACCGTCAGGCCTCACGTCCAGTGCAGGCATTCATCGAATTCCTGCGCGAGCGTCTGGAATCAGCTATCGAGCTCAATGAACTGCCTGGGTGAGCGCTTCGTCGGACAGGTTTAGATAATTTTTTTGCATCTTAGGCTAGAACAAAAATGAATTTAGCTAATTTTTGTTCGGGTGTTAGGGTCGTTGCCGATCAATTCGATCTGCCCGATGCTTCTGGAGACCCTGCCTGTGCCGACAACTATCATCTGCTGGAGCCAACGCCTGCTGACGGGCCTGGCGCTGGGCCTTGTGGCCACGCTGAACACCCAGGCTGCCGACCTGATTGTCGGTGATCAGAGTTACAGCGCCCGGACCGTGATGGAAGCGGCCGGTGTACTCAAGGATCTGCCCTACGAGCTTGAATGGAAGCAGTTCACCGCAGGCTCTCCGGTCGCCGAAGCGCTCAACGTCGGTAGCCTGGACATCGGTTTGCTGGGCGATTCGCCTGCGCTGTTCATGGGCGCGCTGGGTGCGCCGATCAAGGTCATCGGCGTATCGCGGCAGAACCTCGACGGCGTTGCGATTGTGGTGCGCAAGGATTCGCCGATCAAAACCGTCGCGGATCTGGCCGGCAAAAAAGTCGCCATCTGGAAGGGCTCGTTCAGCCAGCAACTGATGCTCACCGCGCTGGACAGGGCGGGTGTCGCCCGCGATGCCGTTGAATATCGCTACCTCAGTGCACTGGATTCTTCCCACGCGCTGGATGGCGGCTCGGTGGATGCGATTGCGACCTGGGAACCTTATGTCACTCAACAGGAGCGACAGGGCGCACGAATCATTGCGACAGCCGACGGCTTGATCCCCGCGCAAAGCTTCATTGTCGCCAACGATCAGGCCATCAAGGACAAGCGTGCGCAGATCAGCGATTTCCTGCAGCGCCTGCAAGCTGCTCGCGCCTGGTCGGTCAGCGACCCGCAGCACAATGAAATCTATGCCAACGCTTGGGCTGCGCTGACCAGAGCCGATGCACAAGTGGCGCGCCGCTGGTTTTCCCGCGCCCAGGTCGTGGTGGTGCCGATCACACCGCAAGTGGTGGCAGGTGCGCAGCAGACTATCGATTTTTTCAACAACGCCGGGCTGACCAAACGCTATCCTGCTGCCAGCGTGTTTGACGAGTCGTTCAATGCGGCGCTGTACAGCCAGAAGCAGGTTGCCCGCTGAACGACTGCCTTGTCCTGGAGCCTTCACCATGAGTTTTACGTCATTGCATTGGGGTGTTTATCGCCCGCAGGTCGAGGGAGGCAAGTTGAAAGCCCTGCTGCCTGCGGAGTGGGACAAGGACCCTTCACCGATTGGCGATTCGGTTGCCGATGCCGTTACCTCGCCTACACGCGTCATGCGCCCGGCGATACGTCGCAGTTTTCTTCAGCAGGCCGGCGGGCGACCCGATTTACGTGGGCAGGAGCCGTTCGTCGAGGTCTCCTGGGAGGTGGCGCTGGATCTGGTCGCCAGCGAGTTGCAGCGCGTCAGACGCGAGCACGGCAATCAGGCAATTTTTGGCGGCAGCTACGGCTGGGGCAGCGCAGGGCGTTTTCATCACGCACAAAGCCAGCTGCATCGCTTCCTCAACTGCATCGGCGGTTATGTCTTCAGTACCGACAGCTACAGCCTGGGGGCCGGGCGGGTGCTGATGCCGCACATTGTCGGCAATATGGACTGGCTGCTGGCTGAGCATACGTCCTGGAAGAACCTAGCCGAGCACTGCGAGCTGTTCGTCGCCTTTGGTGGTTTGCCCGCCAAGAATGCGCAGACCAGCCCCGGTGGTGCCAGTGACCATCTGTTGGCCGACGCGTTGCAACGCATGTCCGACGCCGGAGTGGAGTTCGTCAACGTCAGCCCGCTGCGTGATGACCTGGCTGGTCCGACGCATAACCAGTGGCTGGCGGTACGCCCCGGCAGCGATACGGCGTTGATGATGGCGCTTGCCTGGGTATTGATCAGCGAAGGGCTGCACAACGAAGATTTCGTTCAGCGCTACACCGTGGGCTATGAGCGTTTTCGCGATTACCTGCTGGGGCACGTCGACGGCCAGCCTAAGGACCCGCAGTGGGCCGCAGTATTGACCGATATCCCTGCGCAGCAGATTGTCGACCTGGCGCGGCGCATGGCCAGTAAACGCACCATGATCAACGTCGCTTATTCATTGCAACGTTCTATACATGGCGAGCAACCGTTCTGGATGACCGTCACCCTTGCGGCGTTGTTGGGGCAGATCGGTTTGCCCGGTGGCGGCTTCGGCCTGGGTTATGGCTGCATGAACAACACCGGCAGCGGCCGCAAGGCGTTTTCCGGGCCGCGTTTTTCCCAGGGCAGCAACCCGGTCAAGGACTTCATCCCGGTCGCGCGGGTGACAGATATGTTGCTCAACCCCGGTACACCCTTCGATTACAACGGGCAGCAGCAGACTTACCCGGATATTCGCCTGGTGTACTGGTCGGGTGGCAATATCTTTCACCATCATCAAGACCTCAATCGGCTGCTGGAGGCGTGGCAGCGGCCGCAAACCATCATCGTTCACGAGCAGTTCTGGACCGCTCAGGCACGCTATGCCGACATCGTGCTGCCAGCCACCACGGCGCTGGAACGCAACGACATCGGCAGCTCGGCGTCCGATCGTTTCATGATTGCCATGCAGCAGGCCATCGAGCCGGTGGGCGAGTCTCGTGATGACTATTCGATTCTGGCCGGGCTGGCCGAGCGGCTGGGTGTGGCACAGGCATTTACCGAAGGTCGTGATGCCCAGGCCTGGCTGCATTTTATTTACGATGAGTCTCGGCAGCGCGCTGAAACCTTCGGGATTACCCTGCCGGATTTCGAGCAGTTCTGGCGTGACGGATTACTGGAAATAGACTATCCCCAGACCGATAGCGTACTGCTCAAGTCCTTTCGCGATGACCCTGACGCGCATCCACTGCCGACGCCGTCCGGGCGCATCGAAATTTTCTCCGAGCGCATCGCAGGCTTCGCTTATGCGGACTGTCCCGGCCACCCTGTGTGGCTGGACAAACCTGCGCCTACCCACGCGCTGCACCTGCTGTCCAATCAACCCAAAACCCGCCTGCACAGTCAGTACGACCACGGCAGCTACAGCCGTTCCTCGAAAATTCAGGCACGCGAGCCGCTGACCCTGAACCCGCTGGATGCGCAAATGCGCGGGTTGGTCGATGGTGATGTGGCCAAGGTCTTCAATGAGCGGGGGGCGTTTCTGGCTGGAGTAATCGTATCGGACAGTATTCGACCCGGCGTTGTGCAGATTGCCACCGGTGCCTGGTTCGATCCTTTGGTGCATGGCGAGCCGGGCAGTCTGGAAAAGCACGGCAACCCTAATGTGATCACCCAGGACATCGGTGCTTCCAGCCTGTCGCAAGGGTGTGCGGCGCAGACCGCGTCGGTGGACATCGTCAAATGGAATCAGGCGCTGCCGCCAGTGACGGCGTTCGAGCCGCCGTCACTACTCTGAGTGCGTTTTACTGCTCTTTATTACGTGCCGCAAAAACTGCCTTGCCCACACCCGCCAATACCGCGTCGTTCTGCGGCGTATGCACCCGGCCGCACAGCACGTTGCGGTAATGGCGCTGCAGCGGGTTGCTGCGTGAAAGTCCCGGATTCCCCGAGGCCTCGATGGCCAGTTCCACCGCGCGGATCGCGTTGCCGGTCACCAGGTATTTGATCTGCGCAGCATGCTGTGCGGGCGTGTGGCCCTGGGCCGCGGACTGCAGCAGGCTCTGGTTGGCGAACAGCAAGGTGTCGATCTGCCCGACGGTTTCCTGAAAGCGCGGCAGGGTCGACAGCGCGGCCCCGAGGTTGGACGGCTTGCGCTGTTCCAGCCAGTGCACCAGCCAGTTGCGGGCAGAGTGGGCGATGCCGTCGTAGACCGACGACAGCAGCACCGACATCCACAGCATGCCCGACCCATCAAGTTCGGATTGCGGGGCGCTCCACGGGCTGACGCTGACGGCATGATCGAGCGGCACCAGCACGTCGTCGAAGCGGACTTCGTGGCTGCTGGTGGCGCGCATGCCCAAGTGGTCCCAGTCCTCGATGATCCTGATGCCCGGCGTGTCCTTGTGGACCAGCCAGCTGCCCACCAGCGGGTCATCGTCGTCGCTGCGCGCCCACACGGCGAACCAGGTCAGGCCATGACTGCCGGTGGAGTAGATCTTGCTGCCGCTGATGCGCCAGCCGTCGGCGCTGCGGCGGGCGACGGTGCCCGGCAGGCCGCCACGCGCAGGGGTGCCCAGGTCCGGCTCGACGCGCAAGGCATTGATCAGCGCGCCTTCGCGTACCGCCTCTTCGGCAACTTGTACACGTAGATGGCTCGGCCAGTTACGGTTCTCTTGCAGCCTTGAATGCTGCAGGTATTGCATGACCAGAATCAGCGCCGTCGACGGTTCGCCCTTTGCCACCGCGCTGACCACTTGCTGCGCGCGCGGCAGATCGGCACCGCCGCCGCCCAGTTCAGCCGGTACGGTCAGGCCGAGCAGGCCGTGGGTGTGCAGCAACTGAAAGTTGGCGTGAGGGAATTGGGCGCTGATGTCGTACTGCTCGGCAGTTTCAGCCAGTGTGGCGGTCAGCGTAGCCAGTCGTTCGCTGAAGTCTTCAGCCGACTCGGCTGCCGGATAATGCGGGCGCGGGGTAGGGCGCAGGGTCGAGAGTGTCATGCGGGGTCCTTTTCGCAGCGGTTATGCAGCGGTCATTGCGTGGCGGCCTGAGCGATCTGCGCGCGCGAGGCGTTGAAGCTCTTGTCGAAGCCGGTTGAAACGTCGATTTTTTTAGTCAGGATGCCTTCAGCCAAATAGGTGTCCGCAGTGTTCTGCAGTCCCTGAACGATCTGATCATCAATCGGCGTACGTTGCATTTTCGTCGCCTTGGCCACAGCCAGATGCACCGCCAGCGGCAGGCCGGTGACTTTCGCCTGAGCGGCCGCGTACTCTTCGGGATGAGCATTGGACCAGTTGAAGGCGCGCTCCACCCGGGCTACAAAATCATCCAGTTGGGCACGTTTGCCTTCAATGGCCTTGCTGGTGGCGGCGAGGTAGAGGTGATTGCTCAGCAACTCGCTGCCACTGACCAGCACACGAGCGTCGCTTTGCGCGATGGAAATCGTCGTGTAAGGGTCCCAGGTCGCCCAGGCATCGGCGTCGCCGCTGTCCAGCAACAGACGCGATTCGCTGGGCAGCAGGTTGATGAAGGTGACGTCACTGCTTTTCAGCCCGGCTTCATGCAGGGCGCGGATCGCCAGGTAGTGGCCGATGGAGCCGCGCCCGGTGACGATGCGCTTGCCCTTGAGGTCGGCAACGGTCTTGATCGGCGAGTCCTTCGAAACCAGAACCGCCGTGGTGAAGCGGCCCTGCGCATGGGTAATACTGACCACTTTCAAGGGCGCACCCGCGCCCAGCGCGAACACATAGGGCGCATCACCCAGCGCACCGATATCCACAGCGCCAGCGTTCAATGCCTCTCCCAGAGGGGCCGCCGAGGGGAACTCGGAAAACTGGATCTCGTAAGGCACGTCCTTGAGTTCGCCGGAGACCTGCAACAGTATTTTCAGCAGCGACTTCTGATTGGCGACCAACAGCGGAGCCTGCTCGGCAGCCACCACCTGCTGGCCTGCCAGCACACTGAGCAACGCGCCCAGCAGCAGGCTTTTGAGCGGTAAAGGTGATTTGAAAAAAGGCAGCATTGAGGTGTTTCTCCATTGAGTTGATCGGTCGGCCAGACACTTATCGTTCCTCACGCTCAAATCACGTAAAACCCGTGCGTCCCGTCCCGGCCCAATTGCTCCACCAGGCCAAACTCCCAGTCCAGGTAGGCCTGCATGGCTTCGCGCGGCGCATCGGTGCCTTCGTACGGGCGGCGATAGCGATCGATGCGTGGCGAGGCCAGTCGGCTTTCGCCATGCTCCAACGGCAGGCCAGCCTTGATCCAGCTGGCGGTGCCGCCATCGAGCAAAAACACCGGCTTGTCGGTCAGCGCTTCGACGTCGGCCACGGCAAAGCGCGCCAGCCGGCTGCTGCCACAGGTCAATACGTAGCGGTCGGCGGCAGGTATTTTTTCCAGCGCCTGTTTGAGGTCGGCGCGCAAGGTCCACCAGGCACCGGGAATGTGCTGTTTGACGTAATTGGCGCTGGCGGTGAAATCCAGCACCGCCACCTCGACCTGTGTCTGCCATTGAACAAGCGTCTCGACGCTGATCGCCTCCACTTGCGGTGGCGCAGGGAACGGCGCATCCCAGTCACCCGTTTCGCTGAAGTCTGCTGCATGCAGATCATCGAGCACCGACACGTCCCAGCCCAGTTGCGCCAGCCAGGAGGCCGACATGTTGGCGCGCACGCCGTCGTCGTCCACCAAGGCTATTCGTGCACCGCGTACGCTGGCGAAGTGATCGGTTTCCTGCACCAGTTGCCCGCCCGGTGTGGAGCGCGCACCGGGCAGGTGGCCTTTGGCAAACTCTTCCGGTGTGCGCACATCGAACAGGTACGTGTTGCGCGAAGTCTCGGCTTGCCAGCGTTGCAGGTCAGCGCGGCTGGCGCGTTTGACCTTGGCGCGATCAGCCACCTTGCGCGCATCGGCACTGGCGGTTTCGCGGGTTTCCTCACTGACTGCTGCAAAACGCCGGCTTTGACCATGATCCAGCGTCTGACCGGCCAGTAACCAGCCAATCGTGCCATTGCGCAGCGCATTGATCTGATTGGGCAGGCCCGCATTGACCAGCGACTGAGTGCCGATGATGCTGCGCGTGCGACCGGCGCAATTGACGATGATTCGGGTGTTCGGGTCCGGTGCCAGCTCCCGTGCCCGCAGCACCAGTTCCGCGCCCGGTACGCTGATGCCACCGGGGATGCTCATGGTCTGGTATTCGTCGTAGCGCCGGGCATCGAGCACCACTACATCGGCGTTGGTGTCGAGCAGGGCCTTGACCTCTTCAGCCGCCAGAGACGGGGTAGCACGATGGTGTTCCACCAGTTCGCCAAACGCCTTGCTCGGCACATTCACATCGATGAACAACTCGCCGCCAGCCTCACGCCAGCCTTGCAGGCCGCCGTCGAGCAGTTTCACATCGCTGTAGCCCAGCGCCTGTAAACGTTGCAGCGCAACCTGCGCCAGGCCCTCGCCATCGTCGTACAGGGTTATGGCTGTGTCGCGTCGCGGGATGCGCGGGAACACCTCCAGCTCCAGCTTCGACAACGGGATGTTCACCGCAAACAGAGGATGGGCCTGGGCAAAGGGTGCCTCTTCGCGGACGTCTACCAAGGCTAGTTCCTGGCGGTCCATCAAGGCCTGACGAACGTCGGCGAATGATCGGGTGGCAGATGTGGTCATCGGGCGGGGCTCCCTGTTGGCTGATCCTGAGTGGCGTGGGTGACGGCTGCGGCATTCGAATAGCCGGAGATGAACAGTTTTTCTGTGCCGTCCAGGTCGTAGACCGCACGCTTCACCGTGCCGATATCGGCACCGTAAACGTGGATGCTGATCGACACTTGATCGTTGAAAGCATTGCTGACCTGATGCACATCGTTGCTTTTCGGTGACAGCGCTTCGACCTGGCCGGGTTGCAGGCGAATCGCCGGGCCGCTGGTTTCCAGGCGTCCTTGCGCGTTGCGGGTATAGCCCTGTGAATGCTCGGCACCGCGCAGCATGCCGATCAGACCCCAGACGCGATGGTCATGAATCGGCGTGCGTTGCCCCGGTCCCCAGACAAAACTGACCACTGAAAAGCGCTGCTGCGGGTCGGCATACAGCAGAAATTGCTGATAGCGGTCGGGGTCGGGTACGGCAAATTCTTCTGCCAGCCAGTCATCGTGGCTGACCAGTTGCGCCAGCAGCTTGCCGCCGCGACGCAACAGATCGCCTTCGTGCGGCTCGCTGCCAATCAGCTCGCCCAGCGCATCGATAAAGGCCCCGAGTCGTTCCGGGTGTCGGTTCTGAGTCATGTCCATTTCCAGATCAAGGTCAGGGAATGGTTTGATATAAGCATAATATGGATATTTAATATGCTATTTTTTAATGATTAGGTTATAACGAAAACGTCTTTTACTTCCGTGCTGCAATGCGTGAAATCTAGCGTCGGTCTGTTGGACGGGCTATGAATGGACGTCTGCCGGGACTATTCTTTTTGCCTGTGTTTCTTCTCTTCTTTATGTGCGGTCCGAATGAAAATTGATGATATCGATGCGTTCGTTGCAGTCATCCGCTGTCAGTCGATCAGCCATGCCGCTGAATCGCTGGATCTGACCCAGCCGGCGATTACTCGCCGGGTGCAGAATTTCGAGCAGGCACTTGGGGTCGAGCTGTTCGATCGTAATACCAAGCCGCTCAAGCCAACGCCGATGGGCATCCAGGTGTACCAGAAGTGCCTGGCCATCCTGCGCGAGATGGATGCGTTGCGCGAGCTGGTGGCCAGCGACACGCCGCCCAGTGGCCTGTTGCGTCTGGGTGTGCCGCAAACCATCGGTGACGTGGTGCTGCTCGATGCGCTCAAGCAGCTACGCGGAGAATTCCCGGATTTGCGCGCTCAGGTCAGCACCGGCTGGGGCAGCCACCTGATCGGCAAAATCGAAAACGGTGAGCTGGATGCTGCGGCAGCGCTGTTTCCTGCCGGCAAGATATTCCCGGACAACATCGTCGGTCAGTCCATCGGCAAGATGGAACTGGTGGTGGTCTGCGCCAAGGGGCTGGTGCCGAAAAAGCCCGGCAAGCTGGCGGATTGCTACGAGCAGGGCTGGGTACTCAACCCCGATGGCTGTGGTTTTCGCGCAGGTTTGCAGCGTACGCTGACCGACCAAGGGCTGAGCATGAAGGTCAATCTGGAAACCTTCGGCACCGAGCTGCAACTGGGGCTGGTAGCCGATGGCATGGGGTTGGGTCTGGTGCCAAGGCCGTTGCTGGAGCGCAGCGCTCACCGCGAGCAACTGGTGGTGCTGCCGCTCAAGGACTTCAAACCGGTGATGGACCTGTGGCTGTTCTACCCACGTTTTCTGGGCAATCTGCAAGCACCGGTCGAGGCTTTTGGCGCGCTGGTGGCTCGCTCCCTCAAGCCGGTTTCAGCAGCCGCCTGAAAACGCCATTGCGGGCGGGAAGTCTTCAGTCAGAAGCCTGGCCCGCCCGCATGGCGTTGAATCAGGCGACTTGTTCGCGAGCCTGCTGTTCACGCTGAGCCACCAGTGCGCGGGTCAGCGGGATCAGCTTTTTGCCATAATCGATAGCATCTTCCAGCGGGTCGAAGCCGCGAATCAGAAAGGTGGTAATCCCCAGGTCGTAATAGTCCAGCAGCGCTTCGGCGACCTGTTCCGGGGTGCCGACCAGCGACGTGGAATTGCCCTGCGCGCCGAGCAGGCCAGCGATGCCCGTCCACAAGCGTTTGTCCAGACGTGAGCCTTGCGCCGCTGCGGCCAGCAGGCGACGCGACCCTTCGTTGGGTGGTTCGCGACGGACAAAGCCGCTGCGGTCTGCCAATGCCTTGGCTTTTTCCAGAATGCTGTCGGCGCGTGCCCAGGCTTGTTCTTCGGTGTCGGCCAGAATCGGGCGCAGCGACAGGCTGAAACGAATGGTCCGGCCATGTTTGGCGGCTTCGGCGCGCACCTGTTTCACCACATCGCGCACCTGCTCGTACGTCTCGCCCCACAGGGCATAGACGTCGGCGTGTTTGCCGGCCACCGCAATCGCTGCTGCCGAGGAACCGCCAAAGTACAGCGGGATGTGTGGCTGCTGCGGGGACTTGACCAGCGAGTGCGCGCCCTCGAACTGGTAGTAGGTGCCCTGATGATCGAACGGCTTGTCGCTGGTCCATTCCTGACGTACCACACTGAGGTATTCATCGCTGCGTGCGTAGCGCTCGTCCTTGCCGATGTGGCTGCCGTCGGCACGCAGTTCCTTGTCGTCGCCGCCGGTAATGATATGCACCGCAGTGCGCCCGCCATTGAACACGTCCAGCGTCGCAAATTGCCGGGCTGCCACGGTGGGGGAGATGAAACCGGGACGATGTGCGACAAGAAACTTCAATGTGCTGGTCACGCTGGCGGCATGCGCGGCCACCAGTGTGCTGTCCGGGCTGTTGGAGTGGTACGCAATCAGCGCACGATCAAAACCTGCGTCTTCATGAGCCTTGGCCACTGTCTTCACGTAGTCGGGCTGGATGGTCGCGCCGCTGCGCGGGTGGATTTCAGAACCGGGTTGCGTGGCGATATAGCCAATGAATTCGATGCTCATGAAAACTCCTGCCAATGGTTGAGGTCCGTTCGACCTTGTCGAGAAGCACCATAAAGGCAAGCAGACGGGGCTGTGAAATTCGATTTTGGTCTAAGTTAATTATAAAAAATATGCATTATAAGTTTTGTTTGTAATCAAATATTTTAACTATTAGCTTAGAGCCAAATAGAATTTCACTCGGCTTTCTTATGCTCATAGCATGGTGTCCATACTGCATCGGGTGCGTTATGCCCGATTTGCCCAGAAAGGATGCGCCCATGTCTGACACAACGCTCAACCCCGCCGACCCCGGTTTTCTGCGGGTCAACAAGCCTGAACAGCGTCGCGCTTCTGAACAGCATCGCCAGCGTCGGCAAGTGCCGGGCTCTGTTTTGCGTCTGCTCAGCCCGCTGGCACTGTTGCTGCTCTGGGAGCTGGCCTCACAAACCGGTCTGTTGCCCAGCCGAGTGATCGCTGCACCGTCGCAGATCGGCGGCACGCTCTGGTCGATGATCGTTTCAGGTGAACTGGCCGTGCACCTGTGGGTATCGCTGCAGCGCGCATTGCTGGGCTTGAGCATCGGCGTCAGCATTGGTGTGGTCGCTGCACTGATAACCGGGCTATCCCGACGCGGCGAAATTGCCCTCGACTCGCCGATGCAAATGCTGCGCACCATTCCGTCGCTGGCACTGGTGCCGCTGTTCATCCTCTGGTTCGGCATCGGCGAATTCACCAAAGTGGCGCTGATCGTGATGGGCACCACCTTTCCGGTGTACCTGAACCTGTTTTCCGGCATCCGCAACATCGACCCGAAATTGATCGAGGCCGCCAACACCTTGGGGCTGAGCCGTCGCGAGCTGATCTGGCACGTGATCCTGCCCGGTTCGCTGCCTTCTTTTTTTGTCGGGCTGCGCTATTCGCTGGGTATCTCCTGGCTGGCGCTGGTGTTTGTCGAACAAATCAACACCACCGCAGGAATCGGCTTTCTGGCCAGCGATGCCCGCGACTTCATGCGCACTGATGTAATCGTTATCTGCCTGTTGATCTACAGCGTCCTGGGCCTGGTGATCGACGGCATCATTCGCACGCTGGAGCGCTATGCGCTGGCCTGGCGACCGACCTTCGTGAGGAATTGAGCATGGCGACCCTTGAGTTGCGTAACACTTCATCAGTCACGCCCCCGGTTCAGTTGCGTAACGTGGTTCGCCAGTTTGGCCCACAACGGGTGATTGACGGGCTGGACCTGGACATTGCCGCGGGCGAGTTTGTCGCTTTGCTGGGTGCCAGTGGCTCCGGCAAGACCACCTTGCTGCGCACCCTGGCCGGGCTGGACGATATCGACAGCGGCGAGCTGCGTGTGCCGATGGCGCGTGCTGCGGTGTTTCAGGAGCCGCGGCTGATGCCGTGGAAAAGCGCCTGGAAAAACGTGGTTCTCGGCCTGCGCATCAACGATGCCAAGGCGCGGGCCGAAGCAGCATTGACCGAAGTCGGCCTGGCCCATCGGCTGAATGCCTTTCCGGCTACGTTGTCCGGTGGCGAGGCGCAACGTGTGGCGTTGGCGCGCGGCCTGGTCCGTGAGCCGAAACTGCTGTTGCTCGACGAGCCTTTTGCCGCCCTTGATGCCTTGACCCGCATTCGCATGCACCAGTTGATCATCGACCTGTGGCGCAAGCACACCCCGGCGGTGCTGCTGGTAACGCACGATGTCGATGAGGCGATCCTGCTCGCTGACCGGGTCATCGTGCTGGCCGACGGTAAAATTGCCGATGACATCCGTGTCGACCTGCCACGCCAACGCGACAGCGGGCAGGCCGGGTTTCAGGCAATTCGTAGCCGTTTGCTGGGTTTGCTGGGCGTGAAGACGCAGGTTGCCGATACTGCAACTCAGGGGCCAGCCCGTGACGTGACGCTCAGCGCACTGCGTCGTTTCGCCAATGCTCGTTGATCCTGCGCAGGGTGCGTATCATGGGCGTCTGAATTTCTGGAGGGGACTTCCATGTCTGCCGAAAAGCCCGAAGTCATCATCACCTATTGCATTCAATGTCAGTGGTTATTGCGCGCCGCCTGGCTCGCCCAGGAGCTGTTGAGCACGTTCAGTGACGACCTGGGCAAGGTCTCGTTGCAGCCGGGCACCGGTGGCGTGTTTCGCATTACCTGCGATGGCGTGCAGCTCTGGGAGCGCAAGGCCGACGGCGGCTTTCCCGAGGCCAAGGTGCTCAAGCAGCGGCTCCGCGACCAGATCGACCCGGCCCGCGACCTGGGCCACAACGACCGTCATACTCCCGCCAGTCCTCAGTAATACAGGGCGATTGTCACGACATCGCCACGCGCGTGTCACATTCGGTTAACCGGCATGCTCCACTCTCTTGGAAACCCTGCCGGAGGTCATGCCATGACCAGTGCTCAGCTCGCCACACCCAGCCGCAAACAACGCGTGCGCACCTTGTGGATTTCCGACGTTCACCTGGGCACGCGCGATTGCCAGGCTGAGCACTTGTCCGCGTTTCTCAAGCGCTATCAGGCTGACAAGGTGTATCTGGTTGGCGATATCATCGACGGCTGGAAGCTGCGCGGCGGCATGTATTGGCCGCAGGCGCATACCAACGTGATCCGTCGGCTGCTGACCATGAGCAAGCGCGGCACCGAAGTCATTTATGTCACAGGCAACCACGACGAGTTCCTGCGTCGTTACTCCAAGTTGGTGCTGGGCAACATCCAGCTGGTGGACGAAGCCGAGCACGTGACGGCCGATGGTCGTCGTCTTCTGGTCATCCACGGCGACCAGTTCGACGTGATTACCCGTTATCACCGCTGGCTGGCCTTTCTCGGCGATTCGGCCTACGAATTCACCCTGACCCTCAACCGCTGGCTGAACCATTGGCGCGCCAAGTACGGCTATGGCTACTGGTCGCTGTCGGCGTACCTGAAGCACAAGGTCAAGAGTGCGGTGAATTTCATCAGCGATTTCGAGGAAGCCATCGCCCACGAATGCGTGAAGCGCGGCCTGGATGGCGTGGTCTGCGGGCACATCCATCATGCGGAAATCCGCCAGGTGGGCGGCGTGGAATACCTCAATTGCGGCGACTGGGTTGAATCCTGTACCGCCCTGATCGAACACCTGGATGGCACTATCGAACTGTTTCGTCTGGCGGACGCGCACTTGAAAGCAAGCCAGCCGGTGGTTCAGGAGCCGGTCAGCGAAACGGTTGCCTGATTCAACCGGCTAGAACGACACCTTGCCCAACAGCATATCGCGGTACATGACGAAATCGCCGAGCAGGCTGTAGAACGGATGCTTGAACGTGGCCGGCCGGTTTTTCTCGAAGAAGAAATGCCCGGCCCAGGCGAAGCCGTAACCCGCGACCGGTAACAACCACAGCAACCCCCAGCGACCGCTGCCCACACCGAACGCCAGCAGGAAGATCACCAAAGAGGTGCCCACAAAGTGCAGGCGCCGACTGGTACTGCTGCTGTGCTCGGCGAGGTAGAAAGGATAGAACTCGGCAAAGCTTGAGAAACGCTTGATGGTATCCACGGCGCGCACCCTCGTGTTGGTTCTTCTTGTTATACACAAATTTAGCCGACTGTCGTGCCGATGTGGAGCGTGGGCACGATGGACGTGACTAGCTTGCTGATGTTTACGACTATCGTGCCAATGCTCCGCGTTGGCATAAGGCATTACCACGCTGAGCGTGGGAACGAGAATCGGAGCCGAACCTCAATCCACCTGACATCACAGAACCGCTGTGCAGCGCGGAGCAGTTCTCGACCCGTCAGCAAAAACGCAACAAAACATGGCACAGTTGCCCTGAAAAATGGCACATTGGCGCGCCTTGGTACGCGTGACACATCTTGTAATCATCCGTCCGGGGAACCTGAAAACCTTTTTACGGATGAATACCCATGGCGACCAGCGCTCAGCCCGTGACGGCGAAGGCCTCGACCCCCCCTCAAGCCAGCCCGCTGGTGATGCGCATTATTGGTGCCGTTGCCCTTGCTCACCTGATCAATGACCTGATTCAGGCCATTCTTCCGTCGATCTACCCGATGCTCAAGGCCAGCTACGACTTGAGCTTCACCCAGATCGGCCTCATTACCCTGACGTTTCAGATCACCGCATCGCTGCTGCAGCCGTGGGTCGGCTATTACACTGACCGCCATCCTAACCCGCTGGTACTGCCTGTAGGGTCGATCTGTACGCTGGTCGGCATTGTGATGATGTCGATGGTGGGCAGTTTTCCATTGATTCTGCTGGCTGCCGCATTGATCGGCATCGGTTCTTCGACATTCCACCCGGAAGCTTCGCGTATCGCGCGACTGGCTTCCGGTGGTCGTTATGGGCTCGCGCAGTCGACCTTTCAGGTGGGCGGCAACACCGGCTCCGCGTTTGGGCCATTGCTGGCGGCGGCGATCATCATCCCGTTCGGCCAGGGCAACGTGGCGTGGATCGGCCTGTTCGCATTGTTCTCGCTGGGTTTGCTGTATGCGATAAGCCGCTGGTATCGCGCGCACCTCAACCTGTTCAAGCTCAAGGCAGGCCAGGCGGCCACTCATGGCCTGTCCAGGAAACGCGTGATTGCCTCACTGGCAGTGCTGGCATTTCTGGTGTTTTCCAAGTTCTTCTACATGACCAGTCTGACCAGCTATTTCACCTTCTACCTGATCGAGAAGTTTGACCTTTCAGTCGCCAGTTCGCAGCTGCACTTGTTCCTGTTTCTGGGCGCAGTGGCGGCCGGGACCTTTTTCGGCGGTCCGATCGGCGACCGCATTGGCCGCAAGGCGGTGATCTGGTTTTCGATCCTTGGCGCTGCACCGTTCACCCTGGCCCTGCCTTATGCAGACCTGTTCTGGACCAGCGTGCTCAGCGTGATCATTGGCTTTGTACTGGCGTCGGCTTTTTCCGCCATCGTCGTCTACGCCCAGGAGCTTGTACCTGGCAACGTGGGCATGATTGCCGGGCTTTTCTTTGGCCTGATGTTCGGCTTCGGCGGCATTGGCGCAGCCTTGCTCGGCTATCTGGCTGACAGTCACGGCATTCTGTTCGTCTACACGCTGTGCTCATACCTGCCGCTGCTCGGCATCCTCGCTATTCTTCTACCCCGGACCAAATAATGCTGATAGCAACGCTGATCTTCCTGTTCACCATTACGCTGGTCATCTGGCAACCCAAAGGCCTGAGCGTAGGCTGGAGTGCGGTACTCGGGGCGGTTCTGGCGTTGCTGACAGGTGTTGTGCACCTCAGCGACATCGCCGTGGTGTGGGGCATCATCTGGAATGCCACGGCGACGTTCATTTCGCTGATCATTATCACGCTGTTACTGGATGAGGCGGGTTTCTTTGCCTGGGCCGCGCTGCATGTGGCGCGCTGGGGCAAGGGTAAGGGACGTCGTCTGTTCGCCCTGTTCGTGCTGTTCGGTGCGCTGGTGTCAGCCTTGTTCGCCAACGACGGTGCCGTGCTGATTCTCACGCCTATCGTCATTGCCATGATGCTGGCGTTGCGCTTCTCCGCTGCGTCGACCCTGGCGTTCGTCATGGCGGCCGGCTTCATTGCCGATACGGCCAGCCTGCCGCTGGTGGTATCGAATCTGGTGAACATCGTTTCGGCGGATTACTTCAAGATCGGTTTCAACCGTTACGCAGCCGTCATGGTGCCAGTGAACCTGGCCAGCGTCGCCGCCACTCTGGCCGTGCTGATGTGGTATTTCCGTCGGGATATTCCCAGCGAGTTCGAGCCCGAACATCTGGACAAGCCCGAAACGGCTATCCATGACCGCGCTACGTTTCTGGCCGGTTGGGCCGTGCTGCTGATTTTGCTGGTGGGCTGTTTCGCTCTTGAGCCGCTGGGTATCCCGATCAGTGCGATTTCGTCGGTCTGCGCGTTGCTGCTGCTCGCCATTGCCGCCAAAGGGCACACGATCAAGACGCGCAAGGTGATGAAAGAAGCACCGTGGCACATCGTGGTGTTTTCGCTGGGCATGTACCTGGTGGTTTATGGTCTGCGCAACGCCGGACTCACCGGTTATCTGGCCAGTCTGCTGGACTGGTTTGCCGGCTATGGCATCTGGGGCGCAGCGATGGGCACCGGCGTCATGACGGCGTTTCTGTCTTCGATCATGAACAACATGCCCACCGTGCTCATCGGGCTGCTGTCCATTGATGCAAGCCATGCCAGCGGGGCCATTCAGGAAGCGATGATCTACGCCAACGTGATCGGCAGCGACCTGGGGCCAAAAATTACCCCGATCGGCAGTCTGGCGACGCTGCTCTGGCTGCATGTGCTGGAGCGCAAGGGAATCACCATCAGTTGGGGCTACTACTTCAAGGTCGGCATCGTACTGACCGTGCCGGTGTTGCTAATTACACTGGCTGCGCTGGCACTGCGATTGAGTTGAGCGGGTGGCTGGTGTCGGCCAGATTCGGCCACATGTCCGACACCAGAAACAAGCGCTCGGCTTCTTCCCAGTTGCCCTCGGTATTCTCTTTCAGGCGCACCAGTAATTGCGCCGGGGCCAGCGGGTCCAGTTCGGCCAGCCAGTCGCGTAGCTGCTGATCGCTCCACGCTTCGTCGTACAGCGCCGGTGCCAGCCAGGCATGACGCGGCAGGGGTTGCCAGCGTCCGGGGCTGCTTTGCGCCACAAACGGTTTCCAGTCACGTTGATGCAACCAGCGGCCCTTGAGATGCTGCGGGTGAACACCTGCGGGCGATTCGCATGAGCCTGGCCACGGATACAGCAGATAACCGCCCAGCCACAACTGCGCGCTGAAGGCCTCGACACCCAGCGCTGCCAGGGCCGCTCGGCTTTCCGGACGTGCAGACATCGGCAACTGATGCTGGCTCAGGTGGGCAAGCTTGCGGTCCAGCCGATCCTGGCAGCCAGGCCCCAGCCAGCTGGCCGGGTCGCGGCCGTCTCCGTCCTGCGGCCCTAGGTAGAGCTTGATTGCCAGTTCGACGTGATGCACGCCTTCACGATCACGCAGCAGCATGTCCAGTTCGCCCAGCGTCTGGCTGCCGAGCCGGATCGGCAGGTTGGCGGCAATGATCTCCACCCCCGGCGCGTGCTGCACCGCGAACTGCCAGAGCCGTTCGTAATAGCGGCCCAGCCGGCGTGTGGTTGCCAGCGCCAGCCAGTCTTCCAGCGGGCGACTGTCACGGTCGAGTTGCCAGAGAAAGTCTGCCAATCGCTGCGGGTGCTGTACCCAGTCACTGCCCGCCAGCGGATGACGCTGTGGCCACGGCGCGACTTCCAGCATGGGCGGCGCGAGGATCACCCAGGCAAGGTCGCGCACTTCGGAGTGCCGTAGTTGGCGGGGGAGGTCGATCAGGCTGGGGAATAGAGTCATGTGCCGAGGATAGCGTGAGTTGAGGTGCAGCAGGTTGCCGATGTGCAGGTTGTGAAGACGAAAAGATGCGGTGTCAGGCAGCAGGTCCTGGTTCATTTCGTCAGTGATGTAGCAGATGAGAACAGTGCTTCAGCCGCTTTGGCTTTCTCCTGTAACCCAGGGTCGTTCACAAGCTGATTCAGCTTCGGTTCGTCCAGTGTGCCGTCCTTGCGAAGGATGCCGAGCCTGGAGAAATCGATGGCTGGGCCAGCGGCATCGCCGAAGTCGGAGCCGCCACCCACATCGGGGCTGCCGGAAATGATCGTTCCGCCGTGGCTGGTCGGGCTGCCCAGGTGGGCCATCGGGCGACCGTTGATGAGGATCGAGGGAAAGCCGGTGACGATCACCGCGCCGCAGCCGCACAGATCGCCTACCGTGGCGGCGGACATGCCGTTGATCAGGGTGTCGGAGGAGGCTGTGACAATCGGGGTGCAACCGTGGCCCGGCAACGGGCAGAGGTGCATGTCGCCCTGGCGGCCTGAGGGAATCATGTGTCGTCCTTAGGTGTATTGAAAACGGACGAAGCTAATGAATATCTTCTGTGGGGTATGTAAGGCAAATCCGGTTTTTTTGCGGGAATTCGCTCATTCGTTCAGAGCCAATCTGCTGATTGAAGCGCTTCGTGATGAGGCGTTTCGCTTGATCTTTACGTGCCGGTTTGCTGCTACCGGGCCGTTTCGCCCATAATCGCTGTTTTAAGTCGTCTCGAAACCGCAGCAGGAGCCTCATGGAGCAATTTCGCAATATCGGCATCATCGGTCGCCTGGGCAGTGTTCAGGTGCTCGAGACCGTTCGCCGACTCAAGAGATTCCTGCTGGACCGCCACCTGCACGTCATTCTTGAAGAGACGATTGCCGAAGTCCTGCCCGGCCATGGCCTGCAAACCTCGTCGCGCAAGATGCTCGGTGAAGTCTGTGACATGGTCATCGTGGTCGGTGGCGATGGCAGCCTGTTGGGGGCAGCAAGGGCGCTGGCCAGGCACAACGTTCCGGTGCTGGGTATCAACCGCGGCAGCCTGGGTTTTCTGACCGACATTCGTCCTGACGAGCTGGAGGTCAAATGTGCCGAAGTGCTCGACGGGCATTACCTGGTTGAAAACCGCTTCCTGCTACAGGCCGAAGTGCGCCGCCACGGTGAGGCCATCGGTCAGGGCGATGCGCTCAACGACGTTGTGCTGCACCCCGGCAAGTCCACGCGCATGATCGAGTTCGAGATCTATATAGACGGTCAGTTTGTGTGCAGTCAGAAGGCCGATGGCCTGATCGTCGCCACGCCGACCGGATCGACAGCCTATGCGCTGTCGGCGGGCGGGCCGATCATGCATCCCAAGCTCGACGCCATCGTCATCGTGCCGATGTACCCGCACACCTTGTCCGGGCGGCCCATCGTGGTCGACGGCAACAGCGAGCTGAAAATCGTGGTGTCCAAGGACATGACCATTTATCCGCAAGTGTCCTGCGATGGCCAGAATCACTTTACCTGCGCACCGGGTGACACCATCACGGTCAGCAAGAAACCGCAGAAGCTGCGTCTGATTCACCCGCTGGATCACAATTATTACGAAGTCTGCCGCACCAAGCTCGGCTGGGGCAGCAAGCTCGGCGGCGGGGGCGATTAATGCTCGATCCGGCGCGTGGCTACGATCTGATCGGTGACGTGCACGGGTGCGCCCATACCCTGGAGCACTTGCTGGAGCTTCTCGGCTACCGTCTGCAGGCTGGCGTCTGGCGTCACCCTGAGCGTATTGCAATTTTCCTTGGCGACATCATCGACCGTGGCCCGCGCATTCGCGAGTCGCTGCATATCGTCCGCGATATGGTTCAGGCCGGTCATGCCCTGTGCATCATGGGCAACCATGAGTTCAACGCGCTGGGCTGGATGACGCCAGCCTTGCCGGAAAGCGGTCATGAGTTCGTACGTGAGCACACCCCGCGTCATGCCCGGCTGATCGGCGAAACCCTGGCGCAGTTCGAGCGCTACCCGGATGAATGGAGCGAGTTCGTCAACTGGTTCTATGAGCTGCCGCTGTACATGGACGCCGGTCGTTTCAGGGTGGTGCATGCCTGCTGGGATGCGACTCTGATCGATCCGTTGCGCGGCCTGCATGGCACCGGTTGTATTGACAAGCATTTTGTCCAGGCCTCGGCAGTGCCCGGCAGTTTCGCCAGCAATGTGTTCAACCGTCTGCTGCGCGGCACCGACATGCGTTTGCCGCATGGTCTGACCCTGACCGGCGGTGACGGGCTGACCCGCGAGTTCTTTCGTACCAAGTTCTGGGAAGATGACCCGCAGACCTATGGCGACGTGGTATTTCAGCCCGACGCGTTGCCTGAAGGCGTAGCCAAGACCCCGCTGTCCACGTCGGAAAAAAACGCATTGCTGCGTTACGGTATCAATGAGCCGCTGCTGTTTGTCGGTCATTACTGGCGCAGCGGCGTCCCTGCGCCCATCCGTCCGAACCTGGCCTGTCTGGATTACAGCGCCGTGCTCTATGGCAAGCTGGTCGCCTATCGGCTGGACCAGGAAACACAGATCGACCCGGACAAGTTTGTCTGGGTCGACGTGCAGCGTCCCGAGGTTTCAGAATGAGTGCTGTTGCAGTCCTGCGGTTGCCGTTGACCACCAACCTGAGCGGCTTTGTCAGCCTGTTGCAGCGCTTGCGGATTCCCCACAGGGTCAGCGAAGAGGCTGGCGAGCAGGTGCTTTGGGTGCCGGATGCGCCGCAACTGGCCGATGAAGTGCGCGAGTTATACACGCGCTTTCCTGAAGGGGACGAGGATTTTCAACTGGCGCAAGACGCCTCAAGCGTAACGTACAAGCCGCCGGGCCTGATCGAGCAGTTACGCAACAGCCCGGTGACGGCGCTGGTGTTGCTGGTCACCCTGCTGGTGGCGGGCATGACGTTGCTGGGCGACAACCTTGAAGCCATCCGCTGGCTGACCTTTCAGGATTTCCGGATCAGTGGCGAGTACGCGACGTTTCTGCCGTTGTCCGACAGTCTGGCCGCCGGGCAATGGTGGCGGATTGTCTCACCGATGCTGATTCACTTCGGCATCCTGCACCTGGCCATGAACGGCATGTGGTTCTGGGAACTGGGCCGACGTATCGAAATTCGTCAGGGCAGCCTGTCTTTATTGCTGCTCACGCTGCTGTTTTCAGCTGTTTCAAATTACGTGCAATACCTGTTCAGCGGCCCGAGCCTGTTTGGCGGGTTGTCCGGCGTGCTCTATGGCTTGCTCGGTCACTGCTGGATCTTTCAGTTACTGGCGCCCAACCCGGTCTACCGTCTACCACGTGGGGTATTGATCATGATGCTCATCTGGCTGGCGCTATGCCTGTCCGGCCTGGTGAGCATGCTCGGTTTCGGCGAGATCGCCAACGGCGCGCACGTCGGCGGTCTGATCATCGGTTGTGCTACCGGCCTGGTTGGCGGTGCGATTGCGCGCCGCAAGTCGTAAAATTACCCGCTATTTTCTGGAGTGCGCCATGTCGTCTTTTATAGAAATGATCGAAAACATCACCCCGGATATCTACGAGAGCCTGAAGCTGGCTGTGGAAATCGGCAAATGGTCCGACGGCCGCAAGCTTACTCAGGAACAGCGTGAGCTGTCGTTGCAGGCGCTGATCGCCTGGGAAGTGCAGAACCTGCCGGAAGACCAGCGCACGGGCTACATGGGGCCGCAGGAATGCGCCTCCAAATCAGCGCCAGTGCCCAATATTCTGTTCAAATCGGATGCTATTCATTGATCGAAATTGGTCGCGGAGCAGTCAACAAAATGTCGGCGCGTCAGGATGATGCGTCATGTGTGCAATACGCTTTTCGCCTGGGCGAGACCGAGATCGCGGTCAATCCGCTGATTGGCAAGACGTTGCGTCTGGAGTTTCTCGGCGCCATTCATTGCAGTCATTGCGGGCGCAAGACCAAGTCCAGCTACAGCCAGGGCTACTGCTACCCGTGCATGCTCAAGCTGGCGCAATGCGACATGTGCATCATGAGCCCGGAAAAATGCCATCACGATCAGGGCACCTGTCGCGATCCGGCATGGGGCGAGCAGTTCTGCATGACCGATCACATCGTTTACCTGGCCAACTCGTCAGGCGTGAAGGTCGGCATTACCCGCTCTACGCAGTTGCCGACCCGCTGGCTGGACCAGGGCGCGAGCCAGGCGTTGCCGATTCTGCGCGTAGCCACCCGTCAGCAGTCAGGCTTTGTCGAAGACTTGCTGCGCAGTCAGGTGGCCGACCGTACCAACTGGCGTGCGCTGCTCAAAGGTGATGCCCAGCCGGTCGATCTCAAGGCCATTCGCCAGGAATTGTTCGACAGTTGCGGCGCGGGCTTGCTGGGATTGCAAGAACGATTCGGTCTGCAAGCCATCCAATTGCTACATGACGCCGAGCCTGTCGAGTTTCGTTACCCGGTCGAGGCGTATCCGACCAAGATTGTCAGCTTCAACCTGGACAAGAACCCGATTGCCGAGGGCACGCTGCTGGGGATCAAGGGCCAATACCTGATTTTCGATACCGGCGTGATCAATATTCGCAAGTACACGGCCTATCAGCTGGCCGTGCATCAGTAGAAGGATTCCAGCATGCGCACCGAACAACCGAAAATGATTTACCTGAAGGACTACCAGGCTCCCGAGTACCTCATCGATGAGACGAACCTGACCTTCGAACTGTTCGACGACCACTCGCTGGTCCACGCCCAACTGGTCATGCGCCGCAACCCCGAGCGCGGCGCAGGCCTGCCGCCGCTGGTGCTGGACGGTCAGCATCTGGAACTGGTCTCGGTCAAGCTGAGTGACGTAGAGCTGAGCGCTGCGGATTATCAACTGACAGAAGATCACCTGACGCTGCATCCGCAAGCCGAAAGCTTCACGGTCGACAGTACTGTGCGCATCCATCCGGAATCCAACACCGCACTGGAAGGCCTGTACAAGTCCAGCGGCATGTTCTGCACCCAGTGCGAGGCCGAAGGCTTCCGCAAGATCACCTATTACCTCGACCGCCCCGACGTGATGAGCAAGTTCACCACCACGCTCAGCGCCGACAAGCAGAATTTTCCTATTCTGCTCTCCAACGGCAATCCGATTGCCAGCGGCGAAGATGACGGCGGACGGCACTGGGCGACGTGGGAAGACCCGTTCATGAAGCCGGCTTACCTGTTCGCGCTGGTAGCCGGTGATCTGTGGTGCATCGAAGACACCTTTACCAGCATGAGCCAGCGGGAAGTGACCCTGCGCATCTATGTCGAGCCAGAAAACGTCGACAAGTGCCAGCACGCCATGACCAGCCTGAAGAAATCCATGCGCTGGGATGAAGAAACCTACGGTCGTGAGTATGACCTGGACATCTTCATGATTGTCGCGGTCAACGACTTCAACATGGGCGCGATGGAGAACAAGGGCCTAAACATCTTCAACTCCAGTGCCGTGCTGGCGCGTGCCGAGACTGCGACCGATGCCGCGCATCAGCGGGTCGAAGCGATCGTTGCCCACGAATACTTCCACAACTGGTCGGGCAACCGTGTGACCTGCCGTGACTGGTTCCAGCTGTCGCTCAAGGAAGGCTTCACGGTGTACCGCGACGCCGGTTTCTCGGCGGACATGAACTCGGCCACGGTCAAGCGTATTCAGGATGTTGCTTACCTGCGTACTCACCAGTTTGCCGAAGACGCAGGCCCGATGGCCCACGCAGTGCGCCCGGACAGCTTCATCGAAATCTCCAATTTCTACACCCTGACCGTTTACGAAAAGGGTTCGGAAGTGGTTGGCATGCTCCACACCCTGTTGGGCGCCGAAGGCTTCCGCAAGGGCAGTGATCTGTATTTTGAGCGCCATGACGGCCAGGCCGTGACCTGCGACGATTTCATCAAGGCCATGGAAGACGCCAACGGCGTCGACCTGACCCAATTCAAGCGCTGGTACAGCCAAGCGGGTACGCCGCGTCTGGCGGTCAGCGAGTCGTATGACGCTGCTGCGAAAACCTACAGCCTGACTTTCCGCCAGAGCTGCCCAAGCACGCCAGGCCAGCCTGGCGATCAGAAACAGCCGTTTGTGATTCCGGTCGAACTGGGGCTGCTGGGCAGCAAGGGCGGCGAAATTGCCCTGCGTCTGGCGGACGAAACCGCAGCTGCCGGCACCACGCGAGTGCTCTCGGTCACCGAGTCCGAGCAGACTTTCACCTTCGTTGACGTTGCCGAAAAGCCACTGCCGTCACTGCTGCGCGGTTTCTCTGCGCCGGTCAAGCTGAGCTTTCCGTATGACCGCGATCAACTGATGTTCCTGATGCAACACGACAGCGACGGTTTCAACCGTTGGGATGCCGGTCAGCAACTTTCGGTCCAGGTATTGCAGGAACTGATCGGTCAGCACCAGCAAGGTCAGCCACTGGTCATGGATCAACGTCTGATCACTGCGCTGGGCACCGTGCTGGCGGATGAGCGTCTGGATCAGGCGATGGTCGCAGAAATGCTTTCGTTGCCGGGCGAAGCTTATCTGGCCGAGATCAGCGAAGTGGCGGATGTCGATGCCATTCACGCCGCACGCGAATTTGCCCGTCAGCAACTGGCCGACGGCCTGTTTGACAGTCTGCTGACGCGCTACAAGGCCAACCGCGAGGTGTCCAGAGCTACGCCATACGTCGCCGAGTCCACGCATTTCGCCCGTCGCGCGCTGCAGAACATTGCGCTGTCGTACTTGATGCTTAGCGCCAAACCTGAAGTGCTGGCGGCGACCATCGACCAGTTCGATACCAGCGACAACATGACCGAGCGCCTGACTGCGCTGGCCGTGCTGGTCAATTCGCCGTTTACGGCCGAACGCGACAAAGCACTCGCCGTGTTCGCCGAGAACTTCAAAAGCAACGCGCTGGTCATGGATCAATGGTTCAGCGTCCAGGCGGCCAGTACTCAGCCGGGCGGCCTGCAACGCGTGCAGGAACTGATGAAGCATCCTGCATTCAGCATCAAGAACCCGAACAAGGTGCGTGCCCTGATCGGTGCATTCGCCGGGCAGAACCTGATTAATTTCCACGCAGCGGACGGCTCCGGCTATCGCTTCCTCGCGGATCTGGTCATTGAGCTGAATGCCCTGAACCCGCAGATCGCTTCTCGTCAGTTGGCACCACTGACCCGCTGGCGCAAATACGACAGCGCCCGTCAGGCGCTGATGAAAGCCGAGCTGGAGCGCATCCTCGCCTCCGGCAAACTGTCGGCGGACGTGTATGAAGTGGTGAGCAAAAGCCTGGCTGAATAAGGGTTGCCCAGTGCCTGACAGGCACTTGTGAGAAAGGCGCTGTCCGCTGATGCGGACAGCGCTTTTTTTTGAGTGTGCGTCGCCGTGCGGTGATTTGACTATCGTGCCAATGCTCCGCGTGGGAACGAGAATTTTTGGTGTCCATAAAAATCTCACATGTGATGCGTATCTATCTTCAAAAACATCTGATACGTTGCTTACCTGATTCACGGCCAGCAGCAAGGGGGAAGCGCCAATGCCTCGTAAAACCCAGGGCGACAACGCAGCGGTCCCGGCCAAGGTTTCCAAGAGCTCCACTGATTACATGCGTGAAATGCGTCTGCGACTCAAAGAGGCGGGGCTGGTCAAGCGGGAATTCTGGATCCGGCCCGAGAACGTCGATGCCCTGCGTGGCATTGAAAAAGCCTTAAGACAGCCCTTTCTGGGCGACAGAATAAAACTGGAGGATTTCATGACCGAGAATACCCACTGGACCATCAGCTCTTTGCAGAAGGCGCTTTGCGAACTGGAGCTGGTGACGAATGGAAAGATCGAGCTCGATGTAACCGAGGGTGATGCCTCGGGCATCAGGCTGACCATGGCCGAGTATGGCGATCTGCCGATTTATATCGCGGTGGAAGGCGAGCAGATTCTGGCCGACGCGACCTTGATCGAAGTGAACAAGATCAAGAACGTGCAGGCGTTCAACGACGTCGTTCTGCGCAGCCGCGATCTGTTTCCGCTGTCATCGGTCGGTATCGAAAAGCTCGGTGACGGTCAGGAAGTCTACTGCCTGTTTGGCGCTTTAAGCGCAGCATCGTCGCTCACCGTAATCGTGCAGGAAATCCTTACCCTCGCGGACAACGTGATCCGTGCGGCCGACGCTTTTGAAGATCATTTCATCTACTGAACAGCGCTGTCAGGCGGAGAATATTCATGACTACGAGTATCTGGAAAAAACTGGTGACCGCCGTTCGTGGTGGCGCTTCCGAAGTGGGCGAGTCGATTGCCGATGCCAATGCCATCCGCATTCTGGATCAGGAAATTCGTGACGCCGAGAACGCGCTGGTCAAGGCCCGCGACGGGCTGATCACCATCAAGGCCAAGCACAAACTCTCGGCACAGCGTCTTGAAGAGCACGCCACCAGCATCGCCAACTGGGAAGGCCGCGCCATGCAGGCTCTGAACAAGGGTGAAGAAGCGCTGGCTGTAGAGTGCGCGAACAAGATCGCCGAGATCGAGGCCCTGCGTGATCAGGAGCAGGAACTGGCCGATCAGTTCAACAAGCAGGTCAGCCTGCTGCAAGAGCAGGTGGTCAAGGCCGAATCGCGAATCAAGAGCCTCAAGCAACAGGTCGAGATGGCCAAGGCCCGTGAAACCGTGCAAAAAGCTCGCGTTGCAACGGCCACTGCAACCGGTGGTGCCAGCGGCGCAGTCGAAACCGCAGTAGGCTCGCTGGCGCGTCTCAAGCAACGTCAGGATGAACAGGACGCCAAGCTCGAAGCGGCGGAAGAACTGGCCAGCCAGTCCAGCGGCAGTGACCTGGAGCGTCGTCTGCAGGATGCCGGTATTGGTGCCAAAAGTGGCGGTGCGCAAGATGTACTGGCGCGTCTGAAAGCCAAAAACCAGACGCCGGCTCAGTAAGTGACGCAACAGGGCAGGCGAGGATGTTGAATGGAGTTTTCCAAACGACTCAAGGTCATCCTCGCCCTGTCGGCAGTTATGATTGCGGTGCAAGTGCTGAACTCGATCACCGGCAACGGCCTGATTCATTTCGGTATCATTCCGCGCAGCGCGACCGGGTTGCGCGGCATTGTGTTTGCGCCTTTTCTGCACGGTTCGATTCAGCACTTGCTCAGCAACCTGCTGCCGTTCATTGTGCTGAGCTGGCTGGTCGCCACTGAGGGTGTCAGGCGTTATGCGTGGGTCGCCGGGCTGGTCTGTCTGCTGGGCGGACTGCTGGTCTGGAGCTTCGGTCGCAGCAATATCCATGTCGGTGCGAGCGGGCTGATTTTTGGTTTGTGGGCTTACCTGCTCGCGCGAGCATGGTATCAGCGCAGTATCGCCAGCGTGCTGGTCGCGCTGTTGGTACTGGCCGGTTACAGCGGACTGGTTTTCGGCTTTGTCCCGGTAGCTGGCGTATCGTTTGAATCACATATTGCCGGCGCACTGGCGGGTATTTGTGTAGCGTGGCTGATGCATTCCAGAGCGTTGCTGGCGCAGCAGTGAGCCAGTCTCGTGAACAGGGTGTGTTTATTCCGGTTAAAGACATGTCCATACCGGCTCCAGTCGACTTCAAGGGAATTGCACTATGAGTTGGTTCAAACGTGCCATGGGGCTGGAAGCACCCAAGGCATCAGGTCGTGATAGCGTGCAACCCGTCAGCCCGTTAGGGTTGGCGTCTGGTCGCATGTTGTGTCTGGACAGCTCGTTGAAGCTGTTGCTCGACGGGCATTCGCAGGTGGTTGTCCCAGACGATGAAAAGGTCTGGGCCGTGGGGCGCGTAGATCTGGGCCAGTCGATGGCGTTGCATCGCTTCTACCTGGATAACGAGGACTACTTCCTGCAGGTGGTCAGCAACGGCCCCAATCCGGAAGACGTGCAGGACATCATTCTGTTCGGTTACTACAGCGCCGAGCCGATCACCAGCAAGGATGAGTTGCTGCGCCTGACCGGTCCGTCGTCGAAGATCGGCCTGCCTGCCTACGAACACGATGGCGAGGTATTCGAACGGCAATGGGGCACGTCGCCCGGCCAGACCGAGCTGACGCCGCTGGATGAGGATATTGTCAGCCCTGATGCTGCGTATCGCGTCAAACACCTGAGCATGCTGTATGCCCGCGAAACGGGGCTGATCAACCGCCGTGAGTTTCTGCTGTTTTCCGTCGAGGAAGACGAAGAGGGCAGCATTACCCTCACCACGGCCGTTGGCATAACGCTGCAATCCACTGATATCAACGTTCTTTGACAAGGAAATCTTCATGATCGACGCGCTGCGTATGTCGCTCAATGCCCCTGCCGTGATTGGCTTCATCATGTACATTCTGGTGGCGGCCATTCTGTTCGCCCTGTTCCAGTTCATCTACAGCAGGATCACGCCGCACAAGGAGTTTGCGCTGATTCGCGAGAACAACAGTGCTGCCGCATTGGCGTTGGGTGGTTCGCTGATCGGTTTCGCACTGCCAGCCAGCAACATCATCAGCTACAGCATCAGCATTCTGGATGTGATCGTCTGGGTAGTGATCGCAGCTGTTGTGCAACTGCTGGCGTTCGGTGTTACCAGCCTGGTGCTCAAGGGCCTGTCGACACGTATTGCCAAGGGCGAAATGGCTGCCGCCATTTACTCGGCCAGCGTCGCAATCAGCGTCGGTCTTCTCAACGCAGCCTGCATGACCCCTTCGGTCTGACGGCAGCCTTGAACAAGGAGACTCACGATGAGACGCAGTTCAGTAAAGCTGGTACTTGCCAGCACGCTTCCGCTGGCCCTCGCCGGGTGTGGCCCGTCGGAAGACAAGGATACTTTCAACGCGCAGGCCAACTTCAGTTCGGTGCAGGAATGCGTTGATGCCAAGGTACCGGTAAATGTCTGTTCGGATGCCTACATGCAGGCGCTGTCCGACCATCGCCGCATAGCGCCGACCTATGATGACAAGGCGTCTTGCGACGCGGACTTTGTACCGGATTATTGCCAGGTCACTTCGGATGGCAAGTACATGCCGAAACTCGGCGGCTTTGAGCTGGGTTTTTCCGGGCGTGTTCCCAAAGAGGCGCTGGACCGGGCCAATCAGGAAGTCGCCCAGTCCGCTCCCGCAGGCATGAGCGGCACCACCGGGCTGATGGCTGGTCTGCTGATCGGCAATCTGCTCAGCAATGGCTTCGGCAACAATCGCTATTACTCGCAACCTATCTACCAGACGCGCGATGACCGCGGCGGTTACTATAGCTCGTCCTTGCCAAGTCAGATTGATCGCGGCAAGACCTTCGGCCGTTCGACCCAGGCGCAATCCAGTTCCGATCGCAGCTATGGCAAGAGCACGCTGGGGCGCAACCTGGGCAGTTCGGGCTCCGGCTCGTCCTCTGTGTCGTCGACTATCTCGCGCGGCGGCTTCGGCAGCCAGGCCTCGGCACGCAGTGGCTGGGGCGGCAAGAGCAGCGGTGGCAGCAGCAGTTTCGGAGGCTGACGGTCCGGGCCATGAAAAAGATCAGTATCGAGGAACGCCCGGACTGGCGCGCAACGGCGGAACGTGAAGGGTTCAACTTTCACACCATCGATGGCGAGCGCTATTGGGATGAGCGCGGGTATTATCTGTTCACCGAGCAGCAGATTACCCGCGACCTTGAAGTGCCTACCCAGGAGCTTCACCAGATGTGTCTGGACGCAGTCGCGCGGGTGGTGGACAGCGAAGAGTTGTTGCACCGGCTGGCGATTCCGGAAGCGTTCTTTGATGTGATCCGCACGTCATGGAAGCAGGGGCATCCGCACCTTTACGGGCGCTTCGACTTTGCCTACGACGGCACGGGCCCGGCAAAGATGTACGAAATCAATGCCGATACGCCCACCAGTCTGATGGAAGCCGGTGCGTTTCAGTTGCTCTGGCTGGATGAGCAGATGGCGCGCGGCGTTCTGCCTGCGCATGCCAGCCAGTTCAATTCGATTGCCGAGGATCTTGTTCGGGCGTTTGCCGAGTTTCCGGGGGCGAGCCCGTTCTACTTTTCGGCGATGTCCGGCTCTGTCGAGGACCGTGGTACTACCGATTTTCTGCGGCGCATGGCTACGCACGTGGGCATTGATGCTCGGCATATCGATATCGAGGACATAGGGCTCAGTGCCGAGGGCCGCTTTGTCGACCTGGACGGACGCTGGATCGAGCGGCTGTTCAAGCTTCACGCCTGGGAACATATCTTTCACGAGGAGTTTGGCCAGCACGTTCCAGCCAGTGGCACTCAGTTCGTTGAACCTGCCTGGAAGTCGATTCTCAGCAACAAGGGAATTCTGCCGTTGTTGTGGCAGTTCAATGAAGGCCATCCGAACCTGCTGCCTTCGCGTGTCGATCAGGACCCGAGCAGACCGGTTCCCAAAGGCTGGGTGCGCAAACCTTACTTTTCCCGCGAAGGTGCCAACATCGAAATGCGCACGCCTGGCGATCAGGTGATTTCAGTTGATGGGCCTTACACTGATGCGCCTTATATTTTGCAGGCGTACTCGCCGCTGCCGCGATTTGGTGACAGCTACACGCTGATTGGCTCGTGGGTCATCGGCGACCTTGCCTCCGGAATCGGCATTCGTGAAGACGACAGTCTGATCACCAAAGACACCAGCCGGTTCCTGCCCCACGTCGTTATCGACTGAACGCTGCTTACCCTCAATAAGTGTTACTTGTCCAATACACGTAACACTCTCGCTGTTACCGAACGTTTATAGAGCCCGCAATGACCGGCATCAACCGGTGACTAGTCTGATGTTATGTCTGACAATCAAACAGACTGTGCTCGTGTTTTTAATGCTGCCCATACAGAAGGTCCATTAATTAACTGATCTGTACCGGCTCTGTAGAGTGATCTGTATGTTTACGCTTATTGGCATTTGCGTTGCATTACCGTGAGCGACTCTGAGTGCCCGTTTCATTGGCACATAGTGTGCGGTATCGCACGTGCAAGAAGTCTCCTACAGGCACTTGCCTGACCGACACAGTGTTCGTGAGATCAATAATAACAGTGGCTGTTTTATCCGTTTAAAAGTTTGATGGTCGAACAGTCAATCTATACGCCTCTCACAACACTCCGTTTACATCGTAAACACTATCGGCCTGAACGTCAGACACTGGTTACGGACAGGCCACGCAAGGAGAGCCAACATGCTCATGAAACAACTGCCGGGGTTCGCGCTGGCGATGCTGCTCGCGCTCAACACCAGTCTGGCAGCTGGCGCTACGCTGCTCGGAAGCCGCCTGACACCGCTGGGAGGCGAGGTGTCGGGTAACGCAGCAGGGACCATCCCGCCCTGGCGTGGCGGAATCACCCGGCCTCCGCCCGGATACAAGGGCTCAGGCACACGGCATGTCGACCCGTATGCTGCAGACAAGCCCCTGTTCACTATTACCCACGCCAATATGCAGCACTATCGCAGCTACCTGACACCTGGGCAGGTGGCGATGTTCGACACCTGGCCCGACAGTTATCAGATGCCGATATACACCACCCGACGTTCCGGGTCGGCACCGCAATGGGTATACGACAACACACGCCATAATGCGCAAAACGCCCGGTTGATCGGTGGCGGTAACGGTTTTGTCGATGCCTATGGCGGCATTCCATTTCCTGTTCCGGAAAAGGGCATTCAGGCCGTGTGGAATCACATTGCCCGCTATCGCGGTCATTACGTGGTACGGGGGACTTCGGAGGTCGCCATACAGCGTGACGGCAGTTTCAAATTGAACACCTCGCGTCAGAAAGTGCTGTTCCGCTTTTATGACCCTGCGGGCAGTTTTGCCAGTCTGGACAATGTGCTGTTTTATTACCTGTCGTTTATCCAGTGCCCGACACGCATGGCCGGTTCCGCCGTGCTGGTCCATGAAACACTTGATCAGGTGCAGGAGCCTCGGCAAGCATGGGCTTACAGTGCTGCGAAACGTCGGGTAAGACGGGCGCCGAGTCTGGCTTACGATATGCCGATCCCGGCCTCCGAGGGGTTGCGCACCGCAGATGACACCGACATGTTCAACGGTTCACCGGACCGTTACGAGTGGACGTTGCTGGGCAAACGCGAAATCTATATCCCTTACAACAACTACCGGATATCCAGTCCTGATATTAGCTATCGACAGTTATTGCAGGTCGGCCACCTCAACCCGGCTTATACACGCCATGAGTTGCATCGTGTATGGGTGGTGGAGGGCAGGCTCAAACCTACCGCGCGGCATGTCTACTCTCGGCGCACGCTGTACCTGGATGAAGACAGCTGGCAGGCCGCAGTTGTCGATCAATATGACGGCAGAGGGCAATTGTGGCGGGTCTCCATGGCCTACCTGAAAAACTATTACGAGCTACCGACCACCTGGTCTGCACTGGACGTTTTCCATGACTTGCAGGCGCGGCGTTATCACGTACAGAACCTGGACAATCAGGAACCCGGCACCAGCGATTTTTCCCAGCCTGTGCCCAGTGTAAATGCCTTCAAACCCGCCGCATTGCGTCGTCGGGGTATTCACTGACGAGCGTCTGGCGAAACTGGGCAATCAACCATCGTGATGATCCATCAATCACATTCGTGCGCTTAACAAAAGATAACGACATGTTGATTGTCAGGCATTTGCAAAACTGCCTAGGATGAACGGTCTTCCACACAGGTAAAGCCGGACGGCTGTGGACGTCCGGGTCAATACGAGCCGGTTGATACACGCAGTCGATAACAGCTACCTGATAATAATAAGAGCGGAGAAGTCCATGCGTGATCCTGTCCATCGACGCATCCGGTTATGCGCGGGTCTTTCCCTGGCGATTTTTACTTCATGTTCCTTTGCGGTATCTGCAATGGCCGACTCTGCATCGACTTCAGCCGCTGCTGCGGGCAAGGCTGTTTACGCTGTCGAATCGGCCAGAGCCTCACGCGGTTTGTTGCTGGATGTCGCCCATGCTGGCGCGCGTCTGGTCGTGGTAGGTGATCATGGGCATATTCTATTCTCCGATGATCAAGGCAAGACCTGGAGCCAAGCTCGCGTGCCGACCCGCCAGCTGTTGACGGCTGTGTTTTTCGTGGATGAACAGCATGGCTGGGCCGTGGGTCATGACGCCCAGATACTGGCCAGTAACGATGGTGGCAAGAGCTGGAGCAAGCAGTTCGAGGACTTGAAGCGCGAGGCACCGCTGCTGGACGTCTGGTTCAAGGACCTCGACACCGGTTTTGCCGTGGGCGCTTACGGTGCGCTGTTGAGCACCGTTGATGGCGGTCAGCATTGGGAGGATGTCAGCGAGCGGCTGGACAACGAAGATCAGTATCACCTGAACAGCATTGCTCAGGTGAAAGACGCAGGCCTGTTCATTGTCGGCGAGGCGGGCAGCATGTTTCGTTCAAGTGACCATGGGCAGACCTGGGAGAAACTCGAAGGCCCCTATCAAGGTTCGCTATTTGGCGTGATTGGCACGGCCCAGCCTTCTACGCTGCTGGCTTATGGTTTGCGCGGCAATCTGTTTCGTTCCAGCGATTTTGGTGACAGCTGGCAGCCCATTGAACTGAAGGACGCACGCGGCCCGGTCGAGTTCGGTCTGGCCAGCGCCACATTGCTGGGCGACGGTTCGCTGGTGCTGGTCGGTAACGGCGGTAGCGTCATGCGCAGCAGTGATGATGGCGAAACGTTCGAGGTCTTCAATAGGCCCGATCGCATCTCGCTGGCCGGGGTCACCGGCAACCTTCAAGGCAATCTGATTCTGGTAGGACAAGGCGGCGTGCGCGTCACCTCGCCGACGGGCGCCGATACGACCCAACAATAAGACCTTTCAGGGCGGGGACATTCCGGCATGAGCACTGTTCAACACACGCAACACTCGGATGAAAAGGCAACCTTCCTTGAACGCCTGATTTTCAATCATCGCCCTGCGGTGATTATCCTTTGTCTGCTGGCGAGTATTTTTCTGTTCTGGCAGGCCACGCAGGTTCGGCCTTCCACCAGTTTCGAAAAAATGATCCCGCTGTCTCATCCGTTCATTCAGAACATGATGAAGCACCGCAACGATCTGGCGAACCTGGGCAACACCGTGCGTATCTCCGTCGAAGCGGTGGATGGCGATATTTTCTCCAAAGAGTACATGGAGACCCTGCGCCAGATCAGTGACGAAGTGTTTTACATTCCCGGCGTGGACCGCTCCGGTCTCAAATCGCTCTGGAGCCCCAGCGTGCGCTGGACCGAAGTGACGGAAGAGGGGTTTGCGGGGGGCGAAGTCATACCGCAGAGTTACAACGGCTCTGACGCCAGTCTGGATCAGTTGCGCAACAACGTGCTCAAGTCCGGGCAGGTCGGGCGACTGGTCGCCAACGATTTCAGGTCGAGCATCATTGATGTTCCGCTGCAGGAGTCTTACCCGGACCCGGCAGACCAGGGCACGTTGCTGGCGCTGGACTACCAGCAATTCTCTCATCAGCTTGAAGAGAAGATCCGCGACAAATACCAGGCACAAAACCCCCATATCAAGATTCACATCGTCGGTTTCGCCAAGAAAGTCGGCGACTTGATCGACGGTCTGTTCATGGTGGTGATGTTCTTTGGCATCGCGTTCCTGATCACTCTGGTATTGCTGATCTGGTTCACCCGTTGTATCCGCAGTACCGTGGCGGTTCTGAGTACCACGCTCATTGCGGTGATCTGGCAACTGGGGCTGATGCACGTCGTCGGCTTCGGTATTGACCCGTATTCGATGCTGGTGCCGTTTCTGATTTTTGCTATCGGCATCTCTCACGGCGTGCAGAAAATCAACGGTATCGCCCTGCAATCCAGCGAGGCCGAAAACGCGCTGACTGCTGCGCGTCGCACGTTTCGCCAGCTGTTTCTGCCGGGCATGATCGCCATTCTGGCTGATGCCGTCGGGTTCATTACTTTGCTGATCATCGACATCGGCGTGATCCGCGAACTGGCCATCGGCGCTTCCATCGGCGTTGCGGTGATCGTGTTCACCAACCTGATTCTGTTACCTGTGGCCATTTCCTACGTGGGTATCAGCAAACGGGCGGTGAGCCGTAGCAAGCAGGATGCGGTCTGCGAGCATCCTTTCTGGCGACTGCTGTCGAACTTTGCCAGTGCCAAAGTCGCGCCGGTGTCGATTGTGTTGGCGTTGCTGGCCTTCGGTGGCGGGCTCTGGTACAGCCAGAACCTGAAGATCGGTGATCTGGACCAGGGCGCACCTGAGCTGCGCCCCGGCTCGCGCTATAACAAGGACAACGCGTTCATCATCAATCACTACTCGACCAGTTCCGATGTGCTGGTAGTCATGGTCAAGACAGCCCCCGAAGGCTGCTCGGCGTATTCGACTATGTCAGCGATCAACGAGCTGGCCTGGAAGATGGAAAACACCCAAGGCGTGCAGTCAGCCATTTCGCTGGTGACCGTTTCCAAACAGGTCATCAAGGGCATGAACGAGGGCAACCTGAAGTGGGAGAGCCTGTCGCGCAACAAGGACGTGCTGAACAACTCCATCGCCCGCGCTGATGGCCTGTACAACACCGACTGTTCCCTGGCCCCGCTACTGGTATTCCTCAACGACCATAAAGCCGAAACCCTGGACCGTGCCGTACATGCCGTGCAGGACTTCGCCAAGGAGAACGACACGCCGGACCTGCAGTTCCTGCTGGCCGCAGGCAATGCCGGGATCGAGGCCGCGACCAACGAGGTCATCAAGCAGTCCGAGCTGGTCATTCTGGTGCTGGTCTACCTCTGCGTGGCAGCCATGTGCATGATCACTTTCCGCTCATGGGCCGCGACCCTGTGCATCGTCCTGCCGCTGGTGCTGACCTCGGTGCTGGGCAACGCGCTGATGGCGTTCATGGGCATCGGCGTCAAGGTCGCGACCCTGCCGGTTGTGGCGCTGGGAGTGGGGATTGGTGTCGATTACGGCATCTACATCTACAGCCGCCTGGAAAGCTTCCTGCGCGCCGGTCTGCCGCTGCAGCAAGCCTATTACGAAACCCTGAAGTCCACCGGCAAGGCCGTGCTGTTCACCGGTCTGTGCCTGGCTATCGGCGTGTGCACCTGGATCTTCTCGGCGATCAAGTTTCAGGCCGACATGGGCCTGATGCTGACCTTCATGCTGCTGTGGAACATGTTCGGCGCACTGTGGCTGCTGCCCGCGCTGGCACGGTTTCTGATCAAGCCGGAGAAGATGGCGGGGAAGGTGGGCAATTCGTTGTTTTCGCATTAAGGCTGTGGCGGCCTGTAACTCTGGGTCCTTTTAACTATTAACTATTAACTATTAACTATTAACTATCGTGCCAATGCTCCGCGTTGGCACGCAGTTCGTGACGCTCTGCGTTACTAATTTGTGTCGCGCCGCTTACTTGGGACAGGACGCAGAGCGTCCAGAACGGCATCCCCACGCGGAGCGTTGGAACGAGGACTTACGCCTCAAGATGACTATCGTGCCAATGCTCCGCGTTGGCATGCAGTTCGTGACGCTCCGCGTCACAGGTTTGCGCCGCTCCGCTTACTTGGGACAGGACGCAGAGCGTCCAGAACGGCATTCCCACGCGGAGCGTTGGAACGATGACTTACGCCTCAAGATGACTATCGTGCCAATACTCCGCGTTGGCACGCAGTTCGTGACGCTCTGCGTCACAAATTTGCGCCGCGCCGCTTACTTGGGACAGGACGCAGAGCGTCCAGAACGGCATTCCCACGCGGAGCGTTGGAACGATGAGTTACGCCTCAAGATGACTATCGTGCCAATGCTCCGCGTTGGCATGCAGTTCGTGACGCTCCGCGTCACAAATTTGCGCCGCGCCGCTTACTCGGCACAGGACGCAAAGCGTCCTGAGCGTTGGAACGATCATTTAAAAACGTCCAGCATCGTGATGCTCTCGTTATTGAGGGCTTACTGGAGTAGGGCGGTCACCCAGACAATCAGGGAGATTGGGGCCAATTGAGATCATTCCAGCCGATACCTCACCCGATCCGCCCCCCCAGTCCAGCGGTCCACTCGCTGACGCCAGATCGTAAACCTCTGTCTCTGAAATCAACTCGCCAGTGCGATGATCATAGAGCCGAAAAAACGCAGGGTACTCCCACCAGGGTAGCCACCTTCTTGGCACCTCACTATCCGGGTGTGGCATCGAATGAAACATCATCGGAAGAACCCAGAGTGGTTTGAACAGCTCCACTCTGTAACAGCCTCCAGGGCTTATGTCAGGCTCGCCAGAGCGTTCCGCTAACCCTTTTTCCCACCATTCCGATGCGGTCCAGAGACTACCGGCGATAATAATGTAGGCTGTAAAAAATTTGAGCCGTTGTGGAAGTGGTTTCATTTACGGACTCCCAACTTTATGATCTGATCAGATTTTTTCCACAAAATGTTTGAGTAAATAAAAAAATCGCCCCCTTGACCTGTATCGCCACGATAGTTGCGAAAGTGGGAGTTTGTAACTGCAGCAAATGGTCCGTCTTTTAAACGGATGACCAGATTTCCTTGTGGCGTCAAGGCTATAGCGGTTTCTGCCTTGGTCAGCACGCGATCTTCTGTCCACGTGCCGAGATATTGTAATCCGCTAAAGTCGTAATGGTCCCGTATGTAGAAGCCTAGGTTTTTTATCTGAAAATACAGCTCGGTCTGCTGGGTGATGAAATTTTTCTTACTGAAAGCTCGCCCTGTAACACCAACTTTTAGTGTTGCAGACCCCAGCGCACCGTACATATCGTCCAGTGAGTCCCACGTACTGCCGAATATACGAAAATTTACTTGGGATAAAACATCTATCTGCCGAGAAGACAGTAAGTTGTTGCCCAGTTCAAATGAGCTATTCTCATCCCATTCGGCACGTTTCAAAAGTTTTCTCAATCTTTCAACCGCTTTTGCCGAGGATACGATGGACTCGGCCTCATCTACTGCTTCCCGACAACGCTCAAACTGCATTGCCCACTCCATTTTTACAATGCTTTCGTCACACTGTATTGCAGGTAAGCTCAAAGGGTCAGGTTGGGTTTTTGGCTCCTTCCACTCCTCCGGCATCTCCCACGCGGGACTGTCAAACCATCGCTGCATCAGCGCCGCTGCCGTGTTCCAACCCATGTTGCGCATGGCTCCGGGTATGCGGGAGAGGGCCAGGCTTTGGATGATGACTTCTTTGGCCGGGGTGTCTGTCGGGGCGTAGGTGTGTGAAGCTCCTTGGGGCAAGGCGAAGTAAGTGTCGGGGCCCAAGGCGTTGGTACGCTGGAAATCGTTCAGAGACATTGGGGTTACTCCATGACCGGCCAAGGGGCGGTGGTTGCGAGTTGCAGTGCGATGACAGCCGGGCTTTTATGGCTGCGGCTGTAGCCTTGCAGGTCAAGCGCGCCAACGCAGGTGCAGCGTTGGTCTTGCATCACCACATAGCCCAGATGACCCAGGCTGGAACGCTTTTGATTGAACAGACGAAAACGTTCGTCGCACATGATTGACTCTCGCTGGTCCACCAGCGAATTAACTGAATGCACAACCCGATCCACCACACTTTCGCTGGCCGCCTCCTGATCATTACCAACCGAAGGATCGGGCGCAGACTGCACAACACTCGACCGCCTCTCAACCCGAAAGAAACTTTGTTGCCTGGATATCAATCGAGCCCCGCAACTGGTGAGGTCGCCCTCCAGTGCGATGATGTTTCCTTCGATATGAAAGTTGTTTTCTTCACCGATGATTTTGCTGGCGCCATGCAGTGGGCAGATGACGTCACAGCCTCTGTGCGCCACGGGGAAACCATTGATGCGCTTTGTTTGATCGCCGTTGATAACAGACCCTCCGTGGTCTGTGGTATCGCCCTGAACGATGGCCAGAAGTTTCATGCAATGCTCCTTGCACACTTTTTATCAGCAGCACGAGTCTCTGACGTCTGATAGGTTTAATCGACGTTTATGAACAGGCGCAGCGTTTTAATTAATGTGCAGGTAGAGATATCATTACTTTATGTTTTCGGAAATGACGGAGCGTCATTTGCGATAATTAAGGACTGAGCTTACGCTGGGCTGATAAGGCTCTTACAAATAGTATGGATATTTCCCACGGAAATAGAATATTCAGAGGCGGGTATCAGCAATAAAGAGGGTTCGCCATATTTGATTGATAAACACGGCGAACATACAGACTCAGAGAGTTATCGACTCAGTCGAGCCAATCAACCGCCGCCCAGGACCACACTCAGCGCATTGCGCGCATCGTCCAGTTGCACCAGCGAAGCATGGCGTGCGCCCAGTGCGTCGCGGTTCTGGATGGCGGTGAGGATTGCCTTGTGACGAGGCATGGCCAGTTCGTGCAGGTTGGGGCGTTTGTTGGAGTATTTGAGTGCTTCGCGCAACGCCAGTGACAGCATGTTGCACAAGTGCGCCAGCAGGTCGTTGTGGGTGGCGTCGGCGATGCGGCTGTGGAAGTCGAGGTCGGGTTGCAGCAGGTCTTCCGGCGTCGGTGCAGCTTCCATGCGCAGGTAGGCTTCGTGGATCGACTCGATCTCTGCGTCGGTGGCATGTTGCGCGGCCAGTGCGGCAACCGCCGGTTCGATGACAGCGCGCACACTGGTCAGCAGGTTGAAGAATTCATTCTGCGGCGAACTTTGCATCACCCAGTGCAGCACATCCGGGTCCAGCAGGTGCCATTCGCGTCGGGCCTTGACCACCGTGCCGACACGCGGCCGCGAGTAGACCAGCCCCTTGGCGACCAGAACCCGTGTGGCTTCACGCAGTACCGGGCGGCTGACGGCATACTCTTCGCAGAGCAGTGCTTCGGCAGGCAGCTTTTCGTCAGGCTTGAAACGGCCGGATACGATTTGCATGCCCAGTTCCTGGACAATGCGCGCGTGCATGCTTTTTCGGTCGGAAGGCTTTCGATAATCCATGAGAGCGCAATTGGGTCCTGGCGGTGATTGCTGGGCATCATACCATCGCGCAACAGTGACGGCGGTCCCCAGAACAAGGGACCGCCGCTTCTTTTAGTGCGAGTGGCGAGGCACTTCTGAACCTCTGCAACCGACCAGAAAGTCGAAGTCGCAGCCTTGATCCGCCTGCATCACCCGGTCCACGTACAGTTGACGATAGCCACCGAGCAGCAGTTGCGGCGGGGCCTGCCACTCGGCAAGACGTGCATCCAGTTCGGCTTGTGGGATGTCCAGATGCAAGCGCCCGCTGGCGCAGTCCAGTTCGATCCAGTCGCCTTCCTTGACCACGGCCAGCGGCCCGCCGGCTGCGGCTTCCGGTGCCACATGCAAAACCACTGTGCCATAGGCCGTACCGCTCATACGTGCATCGGAAATGCGCACCATGTCGGTCACACCCAGCGCGAGCAGTTTGGCCGGAAGGCCCATGTTGCCGACCTCGGCCATGCCCGGATAACCTTTGGGGCCGCAGTTCTTGAGCACCATGACCGAGGTGGCGTCAATGTCCAGATCCGGATCGTTGATCCGCGCCTTGTACATTTCGAAGTTCTCGAACACCACCGCCCGGCCACGATGCTGCATCAGTGCCGGTGTAGCGGCAGACGGTTTGAGCACTGCGCCGAGGGGGGCGAGGTTGCCGCGCAATACGCAGATACCACCATCAGCGCGAATCGGATTGTCCAGAGCACGGATTACCTGGTCCTCGCCATAGATCGGTGAATTGCAGGTGTTTTCGCCAATGCTTTTACCGTTGACGGTCAGGGCGTCCGGGTTGGGCAGCAAATTGGCTTCGTTCATGCGCCGCAGCACGGCAGGCAGGCCACCGGCGTAGTAGAACTCTTCCATCAGAAAGCGCCCTGAGGGTTGCAGGTCGACGATGGTCGGCATGCCACGGCCCATGCGCGACCAGTCATCCAGGTCCAGGTCGACGCCGATGCGCCCGGCAATGGCCTTGAGGTGGATAACGGCGTTGGTCGAACCGCCGATGGCTGCATTGACCCGGATTGCGTTTTCGAATGCGGCCTTGGTGAGAATCTTCGACAGGCGCAGGTCTTCACGAACCATGTCCACCGCACGCATGCCGGACATGTGCGCCAGCACGTAACGCCGCGAATCCACTGCCGGAATAGCCGCGTTGTGCGGCAGCGAAGTGCCCAGCGCTTCGGCCATGCAGGCCATGGTCGAGGCCGTGCCCATTGTGTTGCAGGTGCCTGCCGAGCGAGACATGCCGGCTTCGGCGGAGAGAAACTCATCCAGGCTGATGGTGCCGGCCTTGTAGGACTCGTGCATCTGCCAGACGATGGTTCCGGCGCCGATGTCCTTGCCTTCATGCTTGCCGTTGAGCATCGGTCCGCCGGTCACGACGATGGCGGGGATGTCGCAACTGGCGGCACCCATCAACAGGGCAGGTGTGGTTTTGTCACAGCCAGTCAGCAGCACGACGCCATCAATGGGGTTGCCGCGAATCGCTTCTTCAACGTCCATGCTCGCCAGGTTGCGGGTGAACATCGCGGTAGGACGCAGGTTGGATTCGCCGTTGGAAAACACCGGAAACTCCACCGGCCAGCCGCCTGCTTCGATCACACCACGTTTGACGTGCTCGGCGATCTGCCGGAAATGCGCGTTGCAGGGGGTCAACTCCGACCAGGTATTGCAAATGCCGATGATCGGCTTGCCCTGGAACTGATGGTCGGCAATACCCTGATTCTTCATCCAGCTGCGGTACATGAAGCCATTCTTGTCAGCGGTGCCAAACCACTGGGCAGAACGGAGGGTCGGTTTTTTATCGGAGTCAGACATGATCGGCTCTCTTATTGTAAGACTTAATGGCGATACTGCTGGCTAAGGTAAGCCTAAAAAACGCGTATTGGAAGAGTTGTCAGTTTAAATAGTATTACTATATAGTCGGTCGTAGACGAGGGATCATCCTGGCGCATGTGCTGCATTATTCAGCCCCCAGGCACAGAGGCGATCCCCGCAGGTTCCATAACAAAAACAATGGGAGACCGCCTACATGAGCCAGGAACTGCGGCTTATACGCCGCATTACGTTCAAACTGATTCCGTTTCTTATCCTGCTGTACCTGATCGCTTATGTAGACCGCTCTGCCGTGGGCTTTGCCAAGCTGCACATGGGCGCGGACATCGGTATCGGCGACGCCGCCTACGGGCTGGGTGCCGGACTGTTCTTCATCGGTTACTTCCTGCTGGAGATCCCCAGTAACCTGATGCTCGAGCGTTTCGGCGCACGTCGCTGGTTCGCGCGGATCATGATCACCTGGGGCGCGATCACCATCGGCATGGCCTTCGTCCAGGGGCCGCACAGCTTCTATGTGATGCGTTTTCTGCTGGGTGCTGCCGAGGCGGGCTTCTTTCCCGGTGTGCTGTACTACATCACCCAATGGTTTCCGGTGCGCCATCGCGGCAAGATCCTTGGCCTTTTCATCCTCTCGCAACCCATCGCCATGATGATCACCGGGCCCGTTTCCGGCGGTTTGCTGGGCATGGACGGCATACTCGGTCTGCATGGCTGGCAATGGCTGTTCATCGTCATTGGTACGCCAGCGATTCTGCTGACCTGGCCGGTGCTGCGCTGGTTGCCGGATGGTCCGCAGCAGGTCAAATGGATGGACCAGGCCGAGAAGGACTGGCTGACCGGTGAGTTGAAAAAGGACTTGGAAGAGTACGGACAGACCCGCCACGGCAATCCACTGCATGCCTTGAAAGACAAACGCGTGCTGTTGCTGGCGCTGTTCTACCTGCCGGTGACCTTGAGCATCTACGGCCTGGGCCTGTGGCTGCCGACCCTGATCAAACAGTTCGGTGGCAGTGACCTGACCACCGGCTTCGTGTCATCGGTGCCGTACATTTTCGGCATCATTGGCCTGCTGATCGTGCCGCGCAGTTCCGACCGCCTCAACGACCGTTACGGGCATCTGGCCGTGCTGTATGTGCTGGGTGCCATCGGCCTGTTCTGCAGCGCCTGGCTGACCCTGCCGGTGGCGCAGCTGGCTGCATTGTGCGTCGTGGCGTTCGCGCTGTTTTCCTGCACGGCGGTGTTCTGGACCCTACCGGGGCGATTCTTCGCTGGTGCCAGTGCCGCAGCCGGTATCGCGCTGATCAATTCGGTCGGCAACCTGGGCGGCTACATCGGGCCGTTCGTGATCGGTGCGTTGAAGGAAATCACCGGCAGCCTGGCATCGGGCCTCTATTTTTTGTCGGGTGTCATGGTCTTCGGGCTGCTGCTGACCGGCATCGTCTATCACGTGCTGGAGCGCAAGCATGTGCTGCCAGTGTCCGACTTCGCGGCGAGTGCCAAGGCGAGGTAGGTTTTCAGCGGCCCATTATCTGGAAGGAGAATTTCATGCGGTTAGTACAGTTTGAATTGAGCGACGGTCAGCGCCGGGTCGGTCTGGTCGACGGTGATCAGGTGCGTGAGGTCCAGGGTGTCGAGAGTGTTCGCGAGCTGGCGCTGGCGGCGATCGAGGCGGGTTCGGCTCTGGCGCACCAGGTCGAGCAGCGTGGGGTTGGCGAGACGCACGACTATTCGCAGTTGCTTGAGGAACTGCGGATTCTGCCGCCGCTCGACCATCCTGACCCTGCGCACCTGCTGGTCAGCGGCACCGGGCTGACCCATCTGGGCAGTGCGTCGGCACGCGACAAGATGCACCAGCAGTCAGGCGACGAAGCTTCGATGACCGACACTATGCGTATCTTCAAATGGGGCGTTGAAGGCGGCAAGCCGGTGGCGGGGCAGGCCGGTGTTCAGCCAGAGTGGTTCTACAAGGGTGACGGCAGCATTGTCGTGCGCCCCGGCCATTCGTTTTCCCTGCCGCCTTTCGCCGAAGATGGCGGGGAAGAGCCCGAACTGAGTGGCCTGTATGTGATCGGTCATGACCGCAAGCCGTACCGGTTGGGCTTCGCCATCGGCAACGAATATTCCGACCACGTCATGGAGCGTCGCAACTACCTGTATCTGGCGCATTCGAAACTGCGCGCCTGTTCGTTCGGTCCGGAGTTGCGCGTGGGCGACTTGCCGCAAAGCCTGTCGGGCACCAGCCGGGTCTGGCGCGACGGCAAGGTGCTGTGGGAAAAAGAGTTCCTCAGTGGCGAAGCGAACATGTGCCACAGCCTGGAAAACCTTGAATACCATCACTTCAAGTATGCACAGTTCCTCAGGCCCGGTGACGTGCATGTGCATTTCTTCGGCACCGCGACCCTGTCGTTTGCCGATGGCGTGCGCACCCAGCCGGGCGATCGTTTCGAGATCAGTCAGGCCGAGTTCGGCAAGCCGCTGGTTAACGGTTTGGCACCGAGCGAGCCGGTGTTTCAGCCGGGCGGCATCGGCAAGCTGTAAGCGCAGTCCCTGTTTGACTGCTCACCGTGCCAGCGCTCGGCGCTGGTACGGCTCTACTTGCGCTCCGGCTGTATCTGCGCCTGCCTTTTGCCCTATCATTCGCGCTTTTGCTGGCCGGATGAATTTCATGACTACCACACCCACCACACTGCTCGCCGCACTCGAAGCCACCACCATGCTGGAAATCGACGGTCTGCACGCCTGGGACTTCTCTCTGGGCGAGGAATTGAACGTCGAATGCATGGACGGCCGCGAGCGCAAGGTATGGCGCTTCACCAAGGCGCAAGTCGATGCTGCGACCTTCGATGAATCCCTGCAAAGCTGGGTGATCAATGACGGCAACGCCGATCACCGGATCATCTGTCTGGATGCCTTCACCCCTTCCGACGAAGATGATTCCGCGCAGGATTGAGTAAATGCGGGCTGGCGCTGTCATAGACCCGACAGTGCCGTAACAGGCATCAATAATTTCGACAAAAAGGGATGCCCTCCATGCCCCATAAATTTCTGCCGTGGCTGGCGATTGCCAGTGCCATGAGCGCATTTACCCTGCAGGCCCAAGCCATGCCCGATACTGAATTGCTGATAGGTTCCTACACGCAAGGCAAGAGTGAAGGGATCTATCGTTTTGCCTTCGACAGCAAAACCGGGATGATCGACGCCAAGCCGCTGCAAGTGGTCAAAACCGAAAACCCGTCGTGGCTGACCGTCTCCAGAGACCAGCGTTATCTGTTCGCGGTCAATGAAAACGGCCCAGGGCAAAAAGATGTGGTCGGTAAGGTCAGCAGCTTTGCAATCGACCCGAAAACCCGTCAGATCACGCCGATCAATCAGGTTCAAAGCCGCGGTGAAGAACCGACGCACTCCAGCCTTAGTTATGACGGCCGCTACCTGTTCGTTGCCAACTACGCAGTAAACCCTGAACCGGGCGGTGCGCTGACCGTGGTGCCGGTGGGCAAGGACGGTACGTTGAGCGAGGCCGTTCAGGTCTTGCCGCTGGGGCCCGGAAGCAAGGTCAACAGTGAGCGGCAGATGTCGTCACATGTGCACCTGGCCGTGCCGACCCCGGATGACAAGTACGTAGTGAGCGCTGACTTGGGCGCTGACAAGCTGTTTGTGTATCGCTACGACGCGAGCCAGGCCAAGCCACTGCAGCCAGCCAAGGAGCCGACCGTGCAATTGCCGGGTGGCTCCGGACCACGTCACACCCTGTTCAGTGCTGATGGCAAGCATGCCTGGCTGGTGCTGGAAATGACGGCGCAGGTCGCGGTGTTTGACTACCATGACGGCGTCTTCAAGCAGACCCAACTGGTTGATATGAAGAACAAAGGTGTGCAGGAGAAAAATGGTGGCGGCGCCTTGCACACCTCACCGGATGGCAAGTTTCTGTACGTGACCAATCGTGGTGACGCGAATCAGGTCGTGGTATTCCGTATCGATCAGGCCAGCGGCAAGCTGGAAGAAATTCAGCGTCGTTCTCTGGAAGGCAAGGAACCTCGCGAGTTCGCCTTTGACCCGACTGGCAAGTTCATGCTGTTCGCCAATCAGAAGAGTAATCAGATCGTGACCGTGCGCCGCGATCCGCAGAGCGGGAAGATCGGTGAGACTGTGCAGAAATTTGATGCCGATGCACCTTCTTATCTGCGTTTTCTGACTGACAAGTAAGCTGCTACGGCTCCAGCCCGCATGCTACAAGGGCTGGAGCCGTTATCATTCTTGATGATATGGGTTAGTGCTACAAAAGATTTCTGCTGAACCACCCTCGGGCGTAAGTTTGAGTCACGGCCAAGACGGCCAACACTTCAAGCAAACGTACTAACTGGATAACGAGGGGTGACCGACATGAATTTCAATCTTTTCTCCATCATTGCTGCATCGGCTGTTTCCGCAAGCGTCGCGCTTCCAGCCAGTGCCAGTGTCGATGTAGCTGACAAAAAAGCCCACGCTGCTCAGACCTACACTCAGACCTACACCTCGAAATATCTGCAACAGAGCGCTAACTTCTACGCAGCGCTGGATCACAAATCCGCTCAATGATTCATCAGCCGTCACGCTTTCGCGAGCATGTTCGCCAACACAGGTCCCTGCGACTTACTGCCCACTGCGCGGCAGACCATGCACGGAATGTCAGGCGAGCCTGTTCGCGAAAGCATTGACGGCGATGGCGTATTCAAGACCGGACGCAGAGCGTCCAGAACGGCATGCGACGCGGAGCGCCGCACGATAGTTGAAAACGTCCAGAGCTACGGCACGATAGTTGAGATTATCGTTCCGCACGTTCCAGCGTGGGAGTGCCGTTCGTGACGCTCCGCGTCACAGGTCTCTCAGTTACCCACCTCGATTGTGCTCAACCCATTCCCCTGACGACGCACTTTGATCTGTACCGGAATCCGCTCGTGCATTTCCTGTACGTGGGAGATCACGCCGACCTTGCGGCCCTGCGCCTGCAAGCCGTCCAGTGCGTCCATTGCCAGTTGTAGCGATTCCGGGTCGAGGCTGCCGAAACCTTCGTCGATGAACAGCGACTCGATACGCAGCGTGCTGGAGGCCATCGAGGCCAGGCCCAGCGCCAACGCCAGCGAGACCAGAAAGGTTTCCCCGCCTGATAGCGAATGCACCGAGCGCAGTTCATCGCCCATTTCGGTGTCCATAACCAGCAGGCCGAGCATGCTGCCGCCGCGTTTCAGGCGGTAGCGACGCACCAGTTGTCGGAGCTGCGCATTGGCGTGATGGACCAGCAGGTCAAGGTTGTAGGCCTGGGCGATCTTGCGGAATTTGTCGCCTTCGGCCGAGCCGATCAGCGATGCCAGGCGTGCCCAGCGCAGGTATTCGTTGTTGGCGTCGATGATGCGCGCCTGCAACTCGCTGTTGGCGTTGCGGCGGCGTTGATCTTCGCTGAGTTCGGCGCGCAGGTCGGCGCACTGCTGCTCGCCGAGCGCTGACTGCTCCTGGGCCTGTTGCAGCGCTGCCGCCAGTTGCGTGCTGTCGTTAAGGTCGCTGTGTTGCGCCTGATGCTGTTGCAGGCGCTGATCGCGTTCCTGCAGCAATACTTTTGCCTGCTCCAACGCCTTGTCGGTAGCGTTCAGTTGCAGACGCAGTTGCTCAACATGCGCGTCATCGTAAGTCAGCAGTGTGTCGAGCGCGGTATCGTCCAGCTCGGGATGCTGGCCGCGCCACTCGCTGATCTGCACATCAAGTTCAGCCAGTTCCTGCTGTAAGGATTGCTGTTGTTGCCGGGCGGACTTGAGTTCGGCAGCCAGCTGGATCAACTGGCTTTGAATCTGCTGCAGAGCCTCGGCGGCCGAGCTTTCGGTTTGCCTGGCTTGCTCAATGGTGCTTTCCAGCGCCTGTTGCCAGTGCTCGGCAGTCGCATGCTCGCCCAGCAAGCCGGTCAGTGCCTGTTGGCTGGCCTGCTGTTGCTCGCCGAGCCGGGCGACTTCCTGCGCCAGTTCGGTCTGGCGGTGCAGGCGAGTCTGCTGCTCGATCTGCTGCTTTTCGATCTTCTGCTGGCGCTCGCTCTGCTCCTGCTGCTCTTCGTGTTGCTGCTCCAGTTGATCCAGACGCTGAGTCACCTGCTGCTCAAGCTGCATCACTGTCGCCGATGCATCACTGCGCAGCCCTTCAAGCACGTGTGGCGAGACCAGCGGCGTAAATGCGCTCAGTTCTTCTTCCAGCCGCTGCCTGTCGACGTCCAGCTGCTTGAGCTGCTCGGCAACATGGCTCGCCGCGGTCTGACTGGCTTCTGTGGCTGCCTGAAGTTGCTGCTGCAAGCGGGCGGCGTCTTTCTGCAGGGTCAGCAACGCTTCCTGGCGTTGCTCGTCACGGGTGATGACTTCGCTCAGGTTATTCAATTGCTGGCTCAACCAGCTGTCACGCTTGCCTGCGTCGTGGTCGAGCAATTGAGCCGCGAGGGGATGAGATTCCAGATCCGGTGCCAGGGCTTGATAACGCAGGGTGAGCTGCTCGTGTTGGCGAAGCAGCTCTTTCTGGCGGGCGATCACGCCGCCAACCTGCTCGCGCAATTGGTTGCGCTGTTCGGTCAGCTGGTCCACCGCCTTCTGCGCGCTGGCCTGCTCGTTGTCATCATGTTGCGTGAGGCTTTCCAGCAAAGCTTCCGGCTGATGCCAAGGGTGCTCAATGCTGCCACAGACCGGGCAGGGCTGGTCGTCCTGCAACTGGACGCGCAATTCTTCAACGCTGGCGCTGCGGGCCAGGCGTTGACGTTCCAGCAGTTGCCGGGTAACGGTCAGGGTCTGTTCGGCGACGGTCAGTTCATCACGAACGCGAATGCCTTCGCTGTTGAGCTGTTCGCGTTGCTGCTGAGCGCTTTGCTGTTGCTGCGCCAGATCGGCCAGTTGCCGGTCTACGTCCTGCTGGCTGGCCCACAGACGGGCCAGGTCTTCGAATGCGCGTTGCTGCTTGCGATTGTCCTGCAGCAGGCTGCCGAGAATCTGTACCTGTTCAGTCACCGCATCCACTTCGCAATCGGCTTCGCGGTACAGCAATTCCAGCGCGCTGCGTTGCTCGGTCAACTGTTGGTCAGCCGTGCTGGCACGTTGCTGCAGTGCAGGCAGTTCACTCTGCCCGTGCTTGAGGCGGTTGGCGATCAGCGTGAGGGACTTCAGGCGGTCGCGCCAGGCGCTCCAGGCCTGAGCCAGCGGGGCCAGTTCGCTGCTGTGCTCCAGTTGCTCGGCAATACGTTCAAGGCGCTGCGAAACCTGTTGCTGCTGGTCGAGCAGAATGTGCAGGCTGGCCTGACCCTCAGTACAAAGCTGTCCGGTTTGCTGATGCAGGTCAGACACTTTGGCCAGTTCCTGGGCCAGGTGGTTCAGCGTGTTCTGTGTGTCAAAAGCCTGCTGCAACAGCGGTTTGGCGGTGCTGTGGGTTTGCTGGGCCGCCAGCAGACTGGCGTGCGCCTGGGTGCGGTGGGTCTCCAGTTGTTGCTGCTGATCTTGCAGCGAAGCCTGTTGTTGCTGATGCTGGAGAATTTGCTCCGCCAACGGGTTGAGCTGGGCGTTCAGCGTGACCCGACGCGTGAAACGGTGGCGTTGCGGGCCCAGGCGTTCCAGTTGGCCGAGGGTCTGACGTGCTCCGCTCTGGTCGTCCCAGGCCTGTTGAGTACGGGTGATCGCTTCCTGAGCAGCAAGATGTTCGTCGCGCAGGCGGTGCAGCTCGATCAGCCACTGCTGTTTGATTTCCAGTTGCCGTTGCTGTGCCTGGTGCGCCTTGAGCTGCTGCTGCGCATCGTTGAGGCGTTGCTCCAGTTCGGCCAGCAGCTCCGGAGCCAGCGGGACGATGTTGCTGGCTTGAGCAGTGAGGGTTTTAAGCGCTTCCTCGGCCTCTTTGCTCTTGCTGTAAGCGCGCCGCCCGAGCTGGCTGTAGATGGCGGTATTGGTCAGCTTCTCCAGCAGTTCGCTGCGTTCCTTGTCGTCGGCCTTGAGGAAGGCGCTGAACTCGCTCTGGGCAAGCATCACGGCACGGGTGAACTGCTCGAAGTTGAGCCCCAGACGCTGCTCGATCAGTTGCTCGAATTCACGCTTGCTCTGGTTGCTGAGCACCTGTTCGCTGTCCAGGTCGGTCAGGGTCTGGCGGCTGGCCTGCAGCTTTTTGGTCGCGTTGTCGCGTGCGCGGTTGGTTTCCCAGCGCGCGCGATAACGCCGCTGATCGATGCCGATAAAGTCTACTTCTGCGTAACCGCTGCCCGTGCCACGCCGCAGCAGGGTGCGCGGGTCGCTGGTGGTGATGTCGCCGTCGATGTCCGGGACCTTGGACTGGCCGATATTGCTCAGCCGCGGAATCGCTCCGAACAGCGCCAGGCACAAGGCGTCGAGCAGGGTGCTTTTACCTGCGCCGGTCGGGCCGGTAATGGCGAACAGACCGGCGCTGGCCAGCGGCTCGGCAGTGAAATCGATTTCAAACGGCCCGGCCAGCGAGGCAAGGTTTTTCAGGCGAATGGCAAGGATTTTCATGGCTGTTCGCTCTCCTGCTGGACTTCACGCAGCAGCGTGGCGAAATCGGTCAGGGTCTGTTCGTCGACCTCGCTGCCGAAGTTGTCCTGCCAGGCACGGCTGAACAATTCCTGAGGCGTTAGCTGGTCCAGCTCGATCAGGGCGGCTTCACCCTCATTGCCGTCGGCACTGCCTTTACCGGCGTATTCAGCACCGATGCGCACCAACCGCACGGCTTTGCCCTGCAGCGCGGTTTCTATCTGGTTGCGCAGGTCCGGTTGCGGTTCATCAAGACGCACGCGCACTTCCAGCCACGGCTGGCGGTCCGGGTCGGCAAGCAGGTCGATGTCCGGCAGCGCCTTGAGCTGTACCAGCAAATCGGCCAAGGGTGCAGGCCCCAGGCGTTGCAGGTTGACGGCGCGAGGGATGAGCAACGGCTCGACACTGGTCAGCGTCTCACCGTCGCAATTGATCTCGAGAATCTGGTGCTGATAGCTGATTTCCGAAAAGGACAGTGGAATCGGCGAGCCGCTGTAGCGAATGCGCTCTTCGCCGTTGACCCGCTGCGGTTTGTGCAGGTGGCCCAGCGCGACATAGGTGATGCTTGGTCCGAACAGGCTGGCCGGTAACGCTTCGGCGTTGCCGATGATCAGGCTGCGCTCGGAGTCTTCCGAGACCGAACCGCCTGCCATGTGCGCGTGGCTGATGGCGATCAGTGCCTGACCGGGCTGGCGCTTGAGGTTGGCTGCTTCGATCAGCAACTCATGAACCCGACCGATACCGCGCAGGTAGTCGTCACCCAGCGTCGGGCCGGTGACTTCGGCAGGGCGCAGGAAAGGCAGCGCAAGGCACCAGGCTTTGACGTTGCCTTCGGCGTCCGGCAACGGCAGCAGCAGGCGTTCGGCATCCAGCACACCGTCGTCCAGCCACATCACCCTGCCCAGTGCGTGAGTACGCAAGCGGCGCATCAAGGGTGCGGGGAGTTCGATACGCGAGCCGGAGTCATGGTTGCCTGCGATCATCACGATGGTCAGCAGCGGCTGCCGTTCATGGGCGTTGACGATGAAGTCGTACAGGCGTTCCTGCGCTTTGACCGGCGGGTTGACGGTGTCGAAGATGTCGCCCGCGATCAACAGTACATCAGGTTTTCGTTCGGCCAGACGGGCCAGCAGCCAGGTCAGAAAGCAGGCGTGTTCGAAATCCCGCTCCTGACCATGCAGGTTCTGACCCAGATGCCAGTCAGAGGTGTGAAACAGACGCATTGGTTTACCTTGTCGTGTAGAGGTGTTGCCTGAGCTGCATCCTCACTTGGGATACAGCGGTGGCAACCCGGCATCGCCTGCCGGGTCCTTGATATGTTCGGCGGCAGGCAGCTTGCGCACGGCGCGCCAGAGGTCTTCACCCAGCCACAGCTTGCCGGTTTCGCTATAAAGCGCGCCGTTCAGACCGTCCAGTGCATCGGACAGCGGCACGAAACGCGCGGCCATTTCGGCCAGGGTTTCCGGCTGCTGGCGTGCCCACGCGTCGAGTGCCTGACGGGTGCCTTGAGGGTCGTTGGCCAGACAGGCGCGTTTGAGGTCATCCAGTACGGTACGCGGGCTGGGCCCGGTCTGCACGGCACGGGCGATTGCCGGCTGCCCGCGGGCCCGCCACCACAGGGCGAAACCGTAAAAGGTGGTGCAAGCCAGCAACAGCGTGCTCAGTTGCCACGGCCAGACCGGCGGGCCGATCACCGTCACGCCGCCCATCTCGTTGTTCACTGGCGTGTCCACTGCCAGGCCGGGGTTGTTGCTGATCTTCAGTGTGCGGGCGGCCAGACTGGTGTGTTCCAGATGATCTTCACGGGTATTCCACCAGGTCACTTCAACCGCAGGCAGGTCGATTGCCCCGGCCCGGCCGGGCACCAGCGCCTCGCGTTCTTCGCGGGTGCCGATCAGGCCACGTTCACTGGGCAGGTTGCGCAGCTGCGGCTGATCCGGGTAACGCCGCAGGCCGGGCACTTCGGTGGGCGGCAAGGGTGGCAGTTGCGCACCGGCCAGGCCTTCGGCCTTGAGTATGAGGGTGCGGGTCAGTGAGTCGCCGACCTGAGTGGTGCCTGGCTCGGGGCTCCAGTTTTCTTCAAGGCTGATACTGCGCGCCGGTAACCAAGGAGTATCAGCCGGGTAGTCAGCGGGCTTGGGTTTGACGGTCAACGGCACTTCAGCGGACTTGACCCGCACGGATCGGCCTGGTTGCGGGCCGAACGGGTTGGCCTCCTGGCCTTGCGAGCCTTCGGCAGGTGTCTGCACCAGCGTGGCGCTGAACACTTGCGCCGGTATCTTCAGCACGCCGCTTTGCTGCGGATAGATCGCGTAGCGTGTTTCGATCACGCCATGACGCACACCATTGATCAGTTTTTCATAGGTGCGCGAGTCACCCAGTTTTTCGACCCGTGCGTCCGGTACTTGCAAAGGGCTCAGGCTGCTGTCATCGAACAGCGACACCGAGTGGTAGACGCGCAGGGTCAGCACGGCCTGGGCCTGAACATACACGCTGTCCTGATCGAGGCTTGCTTCGATGAAGATCGACGCCAGATGGCTGCCTGGGTCCTGGGGCTCGCTTTGCAGCACCTGCAGCGTCAGTGGCTGACTTTTCAGCTCACCCAGTTGCAACGACGGGATCAACACGCTGCCGGTCTCGCGAGGCAGCAGGGTAACGATCCAGCGAGTAGTGGCCTGGCTGCTGCCGTCCAGGGTTTTCAGGCTGTTGAGCTGACGCGTATCGCGCACCTCGAAGCTGCTCTCCAGAGCGCTCATGTCTGGCTTGCCAAACTGGGTGACATCGTCGGTTTCCAGCGTCAGCTCGACAGTTTCCCCGGCGTTGAGGCGCGTGCGGTCGACGCTGGCGGTCAGTTGCGCAGCCTGCAGTGACAAGCTGATCAGGCTCAGCAGCAGGCCGATCAATAAGGTGTACACGCGACTCATCGGGTCTTTTCCTGATGTTGCTGTTCGTAGCGAAATTTGCGCCGCAGCAGTTCGCCCGGATCATCCGGAATCTGCCTCAGCCACTGTTCCAGTTCCTGACGCCGCTCGCCAGTGATAGGGGGGTCTGCGGCCTGCAGCGGTGGGCGGGTGGTTTGCTCATCGTCCATTGATTCGCCTGAGGTGGCCTGACCGCTGACGTCTGGCGGCAGGCTCTCGCTGGCACCGGGCTGATCCGAGCGGGACGGGTTCTGATCGGCTGGCGATGCACTGCTGTTGGGGTCCTGTGACGCTTGCTGGCCTTCTTCGCCCTGATCGGCCTTGTTCTGCTCATCCTCGGCAGGCTTCTGGACATCGGCCTTGTCCAGCAGGCTTTGTACCAGCGCCCGGTTGGCTTGTGCGGCGGGAAACTCGGGCTGGCGGTCCAGGGCCTGTTCGTAGGCATCCAGTGCTGCCGCCAGTTCGCCGCTGCGCGCCAGGGCATTGCCGCGATTGTAATGGTCGGCGGCGCTGTTGCCTTCGGCAAACTGCTGGGCGGCGCTGACGTAGTCTTCGGCCTGGTAAAAGGCCACGCCTTTCCAGCGCGGGTCTTCGAAGCGTTGTGCGGCCTCGGCTGGCCGATGTTGCTCCAGTAGCCGCTGGCCCTGTTGATCGGGACGCAGCCACAGGTCCTGAAACTCGAACGCCTGGCTGTTCTGCGGAAACATGAACAGCAGCGGCAGACAGAACAGCCAGCCGCGCCGACCAGCCAGGGCTGCGATCAACAATAGCGGGAGCAGGAACCAGTGTCCCTGATCGGCCCAGGTATCGAGTTGCACAACCTGCCCGTCGCTGCTCATGTGCTGGGGGCTGGCCAGCAGGCCAAGGCTGCGCAAATCTTCTTCATCGCCTCGTGCCTGACGATAGCTGCCGCCGACCTGATCGGCGAATTCGTTGAGGCTGTTGCTGTCCAGGCGCGACACCAGAATGGCGCCCTGATCGTCCTTGAGCAGGCTGCCGTTTTCCTGCATGACCGGCGCGCCGTCAGCCGTGCCGATGCCAAGGATCAGCAACGGCGGCGATTGCCCGCGCAACGCCGCACGGATGCCCTGACGTTCCTGTTCGCTCAGTGACGAGGTAATCAGCAGAATTCGCCCTTGGCCGAGTGCGCCCTGTTTCAGCAGGTGCAGGGCTTTCTGCACCGCCAGATCGGCACGCTGGCCGGTCATGGGCATGATCGACGGCCTGATGGCTTCCAGCAGGTTATGGCTGGTGACCAGGTCATCGGACAGCGGCACCAGCGTGTGTGCGCTGCCCGCATAGACGACGATGGCGGTCTGCGCATCGCTGCGTTTTTGCAACAGGTCCAGCAGTTTGCGTTTCGCCTGTTCCAGACGGGTGGGCGCAGTGTCGGTGGCGAGCATCTGCGGGGTGAGTTCAAGTATCACCACCAGCGGATCAACCGGTTTCTGGCTGATCTGTTCGACGCGCTGCCAGCTGGGTCCCAGCAACGCGAAAAGCGCCAGCAGCCATGCCAGCCCGAGTGCGACCCACGGCAGTTTACTGTTGCTGCCGCGCCCACCGTTGAGCAGTACGGCATGAAAGTGGGTCGGCAGAAGCATTTGCCAGCGCCCGGCGCGTTTCTGCCGATGCCAGAGCCGCCAGATCAACAGCGCCAGCAACGGCAGGATCAGCAGCCATTCGGGGCGAAACCAGTGCGGCCACAGAGAGGCGATCATCGCGACCTCCAGAGGCTTTTGACGCGCTCACGCCAGTTGACTGAACGCACGACAGTCAGCAGGCGTTGCAGCGCATTGTTTGGCCACAGTTCACGCAGCACCAGCAGTACGCTCAACAGCAGGGCTGTCGCCAGCGGCCATTGATAAAGCGTCTGCGCCGGACGTGCCTGGGTGGGCTGCTGGGCAACCGGTTCCAGGCTGTCCAGGGTGGCGCGAATCTTTTCCAGTTGGTCGCCGTCACGAGCACGGAAATACTGGCCGCCACTGAGGCTGGCGATTTCCTTGAGCGTCGGTTCGTCCAGATCAAGGCTCGGATTGAGGCCGAGGACGCTTTGCAGCGCGTCCTTGTCGGGGTCCGAGCCAATACCGATAGGGTAGATTTTTACGCCTTCTTCGGCAGCCAGCCGCGCGGCAGTGATCGGATCGATCTGGCCGGCGTTATTGGCACCGTCAGTGACCAGCACCAGCACGCGGCTGGTGGCCGGACGCAGGCGCAGGCGTTTCAGGCCCAGACCGATAGCATCGCCAAGCGCAGTATTCTTGCCTGCAATACCGATTTTTGCCTCGTCAAGCCAGACCCTTACAGTGCGCCGGTCATAGGTGAGCGGTGCCTGGACAAAAGCCTGAGTGCCAAACAGGATCAAACCGACCCGGTCGCCCTTGCGGCCCTCGAGAAAGTCACCGAGCAGCTGTTGCACCAGCACCAGTCGGCTGACTTCATCGCTTTTCCACTGCATGTCCGGGTAGTCCATGGAACCGGACACGTCGACCGCCACCAGCAGGTCGCGCCCGCTGGCAGCCACTGGCAGTGGCTCGCCCAGCCATTGCGGTCGCGCGGTGGCAATCAACAGCAACAGCCAGATCAACAGAAAGGGCGCGCGCTGCCTCCAGACCGGCAGATTGGCCTTGGCGCGGCGTCCACTCAGCCCTTCGAGTTCACTGAGAAAACTGACCTTGAGCGCCGGCTCGCCGCTGTCGGCCATGGGCAGCAGGGCGCGCATCAGCCACGGCAGCGGCAGCAGGGCGAAAACCCAGGGCCAGACGAACTCAAACATGTTTGCGGATCCAGGTATCAACCGCCTGGGTCAGCCCGGTGATGGCCTTGTCGTCCAGCTTGCACTCGGGTTTGTAGGCACCTTCGACCAGAATCATCCAGCGCGTCAGGCCTGCCGCCGGGCAGCGGTTGTCGAGGAACGCCAGCCATTTTCGGCCGTTCAGCGTGTGGCTCTGGCTGTGCGGATAATGGTTGCGGCACAGGCGCTTGAGCAGGCCGTTGATCTGCTGCAGCCAGGCACCTGCCGGGGCGCCATCGTAGGGCTTGGGCAAGCTGGCGAGTTCCGCCAGGGCGGCGAGGCGAACCGGGTCCAGCGGTTGTTCGCTGCGAACCTTGCGCGCCTTGACTGGCAGCAGTACGCGCAAACGCCACAGGCCCCAGCCCGCTGCCGGGATCAGCAACAGCAGCAGCCACCACCCCGGGGCAAGCGGCCAAAAGCCGACGGCTTCGGGAGCAATCAGCGGCTCGAGCTGATCAAGCGGATTCATTTGCGCTTCACCGGACGCTTTGCGTTGAGGTATTCGCGCAATTGTTCAACGAGTTCCGCCTGGGTGCTCAAGGGCATGAGCAATACCCGCAGTTTCTGCGCGAGCAATTCCCAGCGCGCAGAGCGGTCTTCGCCCTGTTGCCGGTAGGCGCGGCGCAGTTCGGGGTTGAGGGTATCGAGTTCCAGCTGCGCGCCGCGTTCGGCAAAGCGCAGCAGGCCCGCAGCGGGCAGCGCGCGGTCCAGTGGGTCGGACAATGGCAGCAACAGCAGGTCGCTGTGGCGTGACAGCAGGCTCAACTGTTGTTCGGCAGCATCGGAAAGGGCGCGTTCGTCGCACAACACGATGACCAGGCTGCCAGGGCGCAGCACTTCCCGGGCGCGACGCAGCGCAGTGCCGAAGGCATCGCGGTCTGCCGGGATCTCGGTGTGCAGTGACTGATTGACCCGCACCAGTCGGTTGAGCAACTGCAACAGGCTTTGTTTGCTGCGTCGGGGCTTGATCTCGTAGTGCTCGTTATCGCCGAACACCAGCCCGCCGACCCTGTCGTTGTGTTCCAGCGCTGCCCAGCCGATCAGCGCGGCAGCCTGGGCCGCGAGTACCGACTTGAACATCAGACCGGAGCCGAAGAACAGTCGACGGCTTTGCTCCACCAGAATGAAAATCGGCCGCTCGCGTTCTTCGTGGAACAGCTTGGTGTGCGGCTCCTGAGTGCGTGCGGTCACGCGCCAGTCGATGCTGCGCACGTCGTCACCAGCCTGATAGACCCGCACCTGATCGAAATCCACGCCGCGCCCGCGCAGTTTGGAGTGGTGCAGGCCGATCAACGGGCTGCGTTGGCTGGGCGTAGAGAACAGCTGAACTTCCCGCACCCGATGACGCATTTCGATCAGCTCGCTGAGGCTGACGCGGATGCCCGGCTGGGGGATCAGGTAGGGTTGCATGGGCTCAGGCGACGGCCACGACGTCGAGGATGCGCTGAATCACGCGATCCTGATCGATACCGGCAGCTTCGGCTTCGAACGACAGGATGATCCGGTGGCGCAATACATCGAACAGCACTGCCTGAATGTCTTCGGGGCTGACGAAGTCACGTCCGGCCAGCCAGGCATGTGCGCGGGCGCAGCGGTCCAGCGAAATGGAACCACGCGGGCTGGCACCGTAGGCAATCCACTCGGCCAGCTCCGGGTCGAACTTGGCCGGGGTCCGGGTGGCCATGACCAGTTGCACCAGGTACTCCTCGACCGCATCGGCCATGTACAAGCCGAGAATTTCCTTGCGTGCGGCAAAGATCGCCTGCTGGCTGACACGGCGTTCCGGCTTGGTTTCGCCATTCAGGGCTTCGCCACGCGCTTGTTGCAGGATCTTGCGTTCGACGGCGGCATCCGGGAAACCGATCTTGACGTGCATCAGAAAGCGATCGAGCTGGGCTTCGGGCAACGGGTAAGTGCCTTCCTGCTCAATGGGGTTCTGGGTGGCCATGACCAGAAACAGCGGTGACAGGTCGTAGGTGCTGCGGCCCACGCTCACCTGGCGTTCGGCCATGGCTTCGAGCAGCGCTGACTGAACCTTGGCCGGCGCACGGTTGATTTCGTCGGCCAGTACCAGATTGTGGAAGATCGGCCCTTGCTGGAATACGAAACTGCCGGTTTCCGGGCGATAGATTTCCGTACCGGTGATGTCGGCAGGCAGCAGGTCGGGGGTGAACTGAATGCGGTGGAACTGTGCTTCGATGCCTTCTGCCAGTTCCTTGATGGCCTTGGTCTTGGCCAGGCCGGGTGCGCCTTCGACCAGCATGTGACCGTCGGCAAGCAGGGCGATGAGCAGACGTTCGATCAGCTTTTCCTGGCCAAGGATCTGCGTTGAAAGAAAGGTTCGCAGCGCAATCAGCGCTTCACGATGTTCCATCGGTGACGGTTCCTGGCAGGGTAATCAGCTGTGTCTGGTGACTGCTGAGCTGGGGGCGATACTTTAATCCATCCAGGCAGGTATCGACTAACGACTACCGCGTTTTTTATTGCATTTAGAGACGCATACGTCATTTAACTGGGAATTGCCCTACATGTTCTGTGTATGGGCGTGTAGGACGACAGGGTCAGGCCGTCGAATGCGGCAGGGTTAGAGCCGATAGAATTCAGCTGCGTTATCCCACAACGCCTGACGGGCGCCGCCTTCACCCAGTGCGTCGATCAGCAATTCGATATCGTCAGGCTGGAAAGGGCGGGGCGCTCGCGTGGAGGGCAGGTCGGTGCCGAACATCAACGCATTCGGATTGGCGGCATGGATATCCCTGAGTGCTTCGCGCACCGGGAAGTCAACGCGTCCGAAACCACAGGCCTTGACCCGCACGCCGCGCTCGGCAAGACGCAGCAGCACGGGCAATCCTTCGGCGCTCAATCCCAGGTGATCGACGCTGATCGCTGGCAACTTCAGCAGACGGGTTTCTATTTCCGCCAGTTCTCGGGAGTCGATGTACAGCTCCGAATGCCAGCCTGCGCGTTCATGCACTCGCACGGCCAGCGCTTCCAGCTGGTCGAGCTGCTCCGAGCCGCCGCGCTTGAGGTTGAAACGCAGGGCGCGCACGCCTGCGGCATTGAGGGTGTCCAGTTCAGTATCGGTGACACTGGCGGGCAGTTGAGTGACACCGACGAAGCCCGGCCCCAGCAAGCGCAGCGCCTGAAGTAAATAACCCTGATCAAAGCCCTGAAAGGACCCGGACACCACCGCGCCGCCCTGAACGCCCAGCGGCTGGACCGTCGCAAGGTAGTCTCCGACGCCGAACGGGTCCGGCAGGTAGCCGTTATTGGCGATCAGCGGGAAGTGCGGGTCGATGATATGGCAGTGGGCGTCGAAAATGCGGTTCATGACGGGCTCCTGTACGGCGAAGTACTCACTCTAGCGGTTTTGCCCGTTAACTGATCGTGCTGGTGTACTCGCCCACGTTTTCAAGAATGATCTGTAGCGTGTGGTGAACATCCTGCAGCTCGGCTGCGTCGGTGCCGTGGAGAATTTCATACTGGTGGTGGCCATCGAGCTGCTTCGCGTCCTCCGGGGTGATTTCCACCAACAGGCGCTCGGCACTGAAGCTGACTTTCAGGCTGGACACATTCAGTGACTTTTCATCGCTGACAGTGATTTCCACTTCGTTCTCGTCCGGGAAGCGGGTCAGGGAAAACAGCACGCCGTTCTCTGCGTGGCAGCAAAGCAGCGCCATGTCGTCGTATTCGTCGTCGCACGGGTTGGCGATGAGGCTGGCGGTCTTGATTTGCATGAGGGGGCTCCGGGTCTTGGCAACTGAGGCGTGAGGGGGATTTTGCCAGTCCCGAGTAAATTTTGTCGGGGATGTTTGGCACCATCGTGCGGATTTTAACGCGACCTGATGACCGAATATGTCGCAGCCTCGTAAGCAGCACGCCGTCAGCTCTCGTTAAGCTGCATGGCAGACGAGTGGTGTACGGTGTCGGGTGCGCGCAGCTTTTTTTATTCCCGCATTCAAATGTGACTACCCTGACACAGCGCGCGTTAGTACTTTAGCTTTACACTCGATCAGGTTATGCCCACGCAAGTGAATGTAAGGGCACACCGGTCGCAACACCTTCTTCAAGCCTCCTCAATAAAAGCCAAAGCGGAGTACCACAGATGGCGTTCTTCACCGCAGCCAGCAAGGCCGACTTCCAGCATCAACTGCAAGCGGCACTGGCTCAGCACATCAGCGAACAGGCACTGCCACAAGTGGCGCTGTTTGCCGAGCAATTCTTCGGCATCATTTCCCTCGACGAACTCACCCAGCGGCGTCTGTCCGACCTGGCAGGCTGCACCTTGTCCGCATGGCGCCTGCTGGAGCGTTTCGAACATGCTCACCCGCAGGTCCGGGTCTACAACCCTGATTACGAGCGCCACGGCTGGCAGTCGACTCATACTGCCGTTGAAGTGCTGCATCACGACCTGCCGTTTCTGGTCGACTCCGTGCGTACCGAGCTGAACCGTCGCGGTTACAGCATCCACACCCTGCAGACCACCGTACTGAGCGTGCGTCGCGGCGCTGCTGGCGAACTGTTGGAGCTGCTGCCCAAGGGCACCACCGGTGAGGACGTGCTGCAGGAATCGCTGATGTACCTGGAGATCGACCGCTGCGCCAACGTCAGCGAGTTGAACGTGCTGGCTCGCGAGCTGGAGCAGGTGCTGGGCGAGGTACGTGCTGCCGTCGAAGACTTCGGGCCGATGAAAGCGCGTCTGCACGAGCTGCTGGCCAGCATCGATGCCAACGAGTCCAATACCGACGTCGAAGAGAAGGCCGAGATCAAGGTCTTCCTGCAATGGCTGGTAGATAACCACTTTACTTTTCTGGGCTACGAAGAGTTTGAAGTGCGCAACGACGCCGAAGGCGGCCAGTTGGTCTACGACGAGTCGTCCTTCCTCGGGCTGACCCGACTGCTGCGCCCGGGCCTGACCCGCGAAGAGCTGCACATCGAAGACTACGCAGTGAAATACCTGCAAGAGCCGGTGCTGCTGTCGTTTGCCAAGGCTGCGCATCCAAGCCGCGTACACCGTCCGGCCTACCCGGATTACGTGTCGATCCGGCAGATAGACGCCTCGGGCAAGGTCATCAAGGAATGTCGCTTCATGGGCCTGTACACTTCGTCGGTTTACGGCGAGAGCGTACGGCAGATCCCGTATATCCGTCGCAAGGTCGCAGAAGTCGAGCGCCGTTCCGGCTTCGACGCCAAGGCGCACCTGGGCAAGGAACTGGCGCAGGTCGTCGAAGTGCTGCCCCGTGACGACCTGTTCCAGACGCCGGTGGACGAGTTGTTTACTACGGTCATGTCCATCGTGCAGATTCAGGAGCGCAACAAGATTCGCGTGTTCCTGCGCAAGGACCCGTACGGCCGTTTCTGCTACTGCCTGGCTTATGTGCCGCGCGACGTGTACTCCACCGAAGTGCGTCAGAAGATCCAGCAGGTATTGATGGATCGCCTGAAAGCCAGCGATTGCGAGTTCTGGACGTTCTTCTCTGAATCCGTGCTGGCGCGCGTGCAGTTGATCCTGCGGGTCGATCCGAAGGTCAATCTGGACATCGACGTTGCCCAGCTGGAAAACGAAGTCATTCAGGCCTGCCGCTCGTGGAAAGACGACTACGCCAGTCTGGTGGTCGAGAGCTTTGGCGAGGCCCACGGCACCAACGTGCTGGCCGATTTCCCGAAAGGTTTCCCGGCCGGCTACCGCGAGCGCTTTGCTGCGCATTCGGCGGTGGTCGACATGCAGCACGTGCTGAGCCTGAGCGAAACCAATCCGCTGGTGATGAGCTTCTATCAGCCACTGGCCGGTGGCCGCCAGCAATTGCATTGCAAGCTGTATCACGCCGACACGCCGCTGGCACTGTCCGATGTGCTGCCGATTCTTGAAAACCTCGGGCTGCGTGTACTGGGCGAGTTCCCATACCGTCTGCACCACGCCAATGGTCGCGAATTCTGGATTCATGACTTCGCCTTTACCTATGGCGAAGGTCTGAACCTCGATATCCAGCAGCTCAATGACACCTTGCAGGATGCGTTCGTGCATATCGTGCGCGGCGACGCTGAAAACGATGCGTTCAACCGTCTGGTGCTGACTGCCGGTCTGCCGTGGCGCGACGTGGCCCTGCTGCGTGCTTATGCGCGCTACCTGAAGCAGATTCGTCTGGGTTTCGATCTGGGCTATATCGCCAGCACCCTGAACAACCACACCGGCATTGCCCGCGAGCTGACGCGTCTGTTCAAGACCCGTTTCTACCTGGCGCGCAAGCTGGGTTCCGATGATCTTGATGACAAGCAGTTGCGCCTGGAACAGGCGATTCTGACTGCCCTGGACGACGTGCAGGTGCTCAACGAAGACCGCATCCTGCGTCGTTATCTGGACCTGATCAAGGCCACCCTGCGGACCAACTTCTATCAGGCTGATGCCAACGGGCATAGCAAGGGCTACTTCAGCTTCAAGTTCAACCCGCGCCTGATCCCCGAATTGCCAAAGCCGGTGCCCAAGTTTGAAATCTTCGTCTACTCGCCGCGCGTCGAAGGCGTGCACCTGCGCTTCGGCAACGTGGCGCGTGGAGGCCTGCGCTGGTCGGATCGCGAAGAAGACTTCCGTACCGAAGTGCTGGGCTTGGTAAAAGCTCAGCAGGTGAAGAACTCGGTCATCGTGCCGGTTGGCGCGAAGGGCGGTTTTGTGCCGCGTCGTCTGCCGACCACCGGCAACCGTGATGAAGTGCAGGCTGAAGCGATTGCCTGCTACCGCATCTTCATCTCGGGGCTGCTGGACATCACCGACAACCTCAAGGAAGGCGTGCTGGTGCCGCCGGTCAATGTGGTGCGTCATGACGACGATGACCCATATCTGGTGGTTGCCGCCGACAAGGGCACCGCGACCTTCTCCGACATCGCCAACGGCATCGCCATCGATTACGGCTTCTGGCTGGGTGATGCGTTCGCGTCCGGTGGTTCGGCCGGTTATGACCACAAGAAGATGGGCATCACCGCCAAGGGCGCGTGGGTAGGTGTGCAGCGTCACTTCCGTGAGCGCGACATCAATGTCCAGCAGGACAGCATCAGTGTGATCGGCATCGGCGACATGGCCGGTGACGTGTTCGGCAACGGCTTGCTGATGTCCGACAAGCTGCAACTGGTTGCCGCATTCAACCACCTGCACATTTTCATCGATCCGAATCCGGACCCGGCCAGCAGCTTTGTCGAGCGCCAGCGCCTGTTCAATCTGCCGCGCTCGTCCTGGACCGACTACGACACCAGCATCATGTCCGCTGGCGGCGGGATCTTCCCGCGCAGCCTCAAGAGCATCGCCATTACCGAGCAGATGAAGGCGCGCTTCGACATCAAGGCTGACAAGCTGACTCCGACCGAATTGCTCCACGCGCTGCTCAAGGCGCCGGTCGATCTGTTGTGGAACGGCGGCATCGGCACCTACGTGAAGTCCAGCGAGGAGTCGCACGCCGACGTGGGCGACAAGGCCAACGATGCGCTGCGCGTCGATGGCAACGAGCTGCGCTGCAAGGTGGTGGGCGAGGGCGGCAACCTGGGCATGACCCAGCTGGGCCGTGTCGAGTTCGGCCTCAATGGCGGCGCGACCAACACCGACTTCATCGACAACGCCGGTGGTGTGGACTGCTCCGACCACGAAGTGAACATCAAGATCCTGCTCAACGAGGTGGTGCAGGCCGGTGACATGACCGAGAAGCAGCGCAACCAGTTGCTCGAAAGCATGACCGACGAAGTGGGCCACCTGGTGCTGGGCAACAACTACAAGCAGACTCAGGCACTGTCGCTGGCAGCACGCCGCGCTTACGAGCGGATTGCTGAGTACAAGCGTCTGATGAATGACCTGGAGGCCCGCGGCAAGCTCGACCGGGCCATCGAGTTCCTGCCTGCCGAAGAACAGATTGCCGAGCGGGTGGCGGCCAAGCAGGGCTTGAGTCGTGCCGAGCTGTCGGTATTGATCTCCTACAGCAAGATCGACCTCAAGGAAGCATTGCTGGAATCCCGTGTGCCGGATGACGATTATCTGGCGCGCGATATGGAAACTGCGTTCCCGCCATCGCTGGGTGCCAGATTTTCAACGGCCATGCGCAGTCATCGTCTGAAACGCGAAATCGTCAGCACCCAGATTGCCAACGATCTGGTCAACCACATGGGCATCACCTTCGTGCAGCGGCTCAAGGAGTCGACCGGCATGAGTGCTGCGGCTGTGGCTGGTGCTTACGTGATTGTGCGCGACATCTTCCACCTGCCGCACTGGTTCCGTCAGATCGAAGCGCTGGACTACAAGGTTTCCGCCGAGATCCAGCTGGCGCTGATGGATGAACTGATGCGTCTGGGGCGTCGTGCGACGCGCTGGTTCCTGCGCAGTCGCCGCAACGAGCTGGATGCCGGTCGTGACGTGGCGCACTTCGGTCCGCACCTTGCTGCACTGGGCCTCAAGCTTGACGAGTTGCTGGAAGACGGGCCTACCCGCGAGATCTGGCAGACGCGTTATCAGGCTTATGTCGAAGCCGGTGTGCCGGAACTGCTGGCGCGTATGGTGGCGGGTACGACGCACCTGTACACGCTGCTGCCGATTATCGAAGCCTCCGACGTGACCGGGCAGAACGCTGCCGACGTGGCCAAGGCGTACTTTGCCGTGGGCAGCGCGCTGGACATCACCTGGTACTTGCAACAGATCAGCAGCCTGCCGGTGGAAAACAACTGGCAGGCCCTGGCGCGTGAAGCGTTCCGTGACGATGTTGACTGGCAACAGCGGGCGATCACCGTGTCGGTCCTGCAAATGGCTGACGGTCCTTCGGAAATCGATGCGCGTCTGGCCCTGTGGCTGGAGCAGCACTCGCTGATGGTCGAGCGCTGGCGTGCCATGCTGGTCGAGCTTCGTGCGGCAAGCGGCACGGATTACGCCATGTACGCCGTTGCCAACCGTGAGCTGCTGGACCTGGCCATGAGTGGGCAGAGCCTCACGGTCTGATCCGCTTGTAACCGGTAGAGCCATGAAAAAACCGCATCGAGAGATGCGGTTTTTTTGTGGTGCGACAAGCATGGCGCGTTGCGCCTAAGCGCAACCAGCTTGGATGTGGTGTTCCGTAAGGAGGTCGTCTCGGTCTGCATGATGGCCGTGCTGATTGTCTTTTTTGTATTGCTGGCAGGGCTCTTTAGGGCAGAAAGGGGGCAGATTCACCCACACATTGTTTCAGCCGGGCAATAACCTTAGGAGATGTTTTTTCGATATCGACCCTACCAGCCTATCAAGGTAGATGTCTATCGTTGCCCAGCGCTTAGGTGTGATGTCGATGCATTTTCGTAAACCTCTGTCGGTCCACCAAAAGAACACCATGAAGAAGTTCTCATCAGGGAATACATGACCAAACTCCGATGTCGCCTCCCCCGGTAGCATTCGCTGTCGTGTAATCTGGTCGTGAGCGTTCCAAATTAAGCGCAGTTCGTCCGGGGTTTCTTTAGGGTAGTGGACAATTACGCCGGGAGCAGCAAAATACCAAGCCACCAGCGGAGCTATCAATAGGAAAAGGAACAAGTAACGGACCTTGATTTTTTTGCATTTGTGCTCAATAACACGTGTTCCCCATTCTTGGGCGGCTGGTTGGGCACCTTAAGGCCGGAAAGGATCAGCGTCACCCTCACATCTCTTCAAGCGAGCAATAACGTCAGGGCCAGTTTTAGCAGTTTCGATGCGGCCTCTGCCATCGAGGTAGATGTCGATCACGCCGCCCCATTTTGGCGTAATTGCTATACACCTCCGCAGACTCTTTTCATTCCACCAATCAAAGTTCATAAAGAATTTCTCATTGGGGAAAATATGCCCGGTATCGTATGTGCCCTGACCCGGTAGCATTCCTTCTTTATGGATGTTGTGCTGGGTGTTCCAAATCACACGAAGCTCGTCTGTAGCTTCTTTAGAATAATGGACACGAACGACTGGGGTCGCCACGTACCAGAACAGCGCTGGAATAACTATGAATGCCCCAATAAAATACCGGGCCTTAATATTTTTCACAGACATGGACACTGGCGCCATCTCCCCATTCTGACGGTGTGACAGCGAGTACTTTGTCCATGATCATTCTTGCCGTGACGCCTCCGTTTGGATTCTCATAGAAGAGTTTAACGCCAATGCTAATAGAAATCCGATCCGGGACGTCATCCCATGCGCGCATCCCTTCTACGCCCTCAGTGGCATGAGGTCCTTTGAGTCTCTGATCTTCTTTGGCTTCGAATATCTGCTCTCCCCACCGTCGTAATTGATCAGAAACAATCTGCTCGACACCCGCGCCGTCTAAAAGGACGCTCTCACTGAGTCCTCCGGCCATGCCCACATAGCCGTAATGAATGTTGGACCAAATATCGTAGTAGTAGTCGTACTTGCCTTGCCTATGGCGATACCTGCCAAACTTCGCGTGGATCTTTGGTTTGTGGTCCCAATCACGACCCTGGCCTACTCGCTCAGTCCAAAGGATCATGGCTGCCGCCACGTTTGAAGCGCCGATAGCTTGAGGGCTGGTGTTCCCTATTTGGGCGTACCAAGGCAGGTCCATTTTTTTACGAGTCTCTTCCGCAACGTCATAGTTGAGCAGCTTATTCATCTTCAAGACGGAGGAGTGGTGGATATTGTTGTTCATCTCGTCTGCGATGTAGGTCGCCAGCTTTTCCATCATGTTCGGATGCGTACAGCCTTCAGGTCCATCATTTGGTACAGCTTCCTCTTCAGGTTTCTCACGGGCCGCATTTGGATTTACCAAAGCGTTCGCCGCCAAGGCTTTCTCCGTGAGCTTCGGGTCAGCCAACAAGGTCGCCATCTTCTCGTCGTCCACGGAACCGTCTGGTCGTAAGGCCCCCAGCGCCATGAAGTTAATAATGGTCGCGCCACCCGCGTCACCCATGACGAAGCCGCCACCAACATTATTGGAGCCCGTGATGATTGTCCCGCCGTGACTGGTTGGGCTTCCCAGGTGCGCCATAGGACGGCCATTCACTTGAATAGAGGGGAAACCCGAAGTGATGACCGCCCCGCACCCACAGGTATCACCCACACGTGCCGCGCCCATGCCGTTGATGTTGACGTCACCGGATGCAGAAGTGATTGACGTTGTACCGTGACCCGGCAATGGGCAGGCGTGCTTGTCACCCAATCGAGCTGAAGAAATCATTGCAGGCCGTCCTTATGTCTTTGATCCGTAAACAATAACCAGCGTTTAGTTGACGCATGGGAGGCTATCGGAAACGTGAAAGGCGGTCTGTAGGAGAAGTCTTAATTTTCTCGTAGTGCCTTGAGAATCTGATCGGGATGTCATCTATATTTCTGGCTGTGCTGGGTGACATCGTTGTAGTGGTAACAAATCTTAGTGCCTGAAAGGTTCTGGCTGGTCGGCGGGGGGTGGTGTGAGAGGACGGCGGGTGTGAACCCGCCTCCTACTCGATTCTGCATTTATAGGTCTCGGGCCCTCAATCAGGCCGCCGCAGACAAGTGCTCATAAAGAATCGTTGCGCCAACCACGATCAGCACGATGCCGCCAACGATTTCAGCGCGCTTGCCGACCATGGTGCCGAGCACGCGACCGAGCATCACGCCGATGGTAACCATCACGGTGGTGGCCAGGCCGATAGCCAGCGCTGCGGCCATGATATTGACGTCGACAAACGCCAGGCCTACGCCGACCGCCAGTGCATCGATACTGGTGGCGAATGCGGTGACGGCAAGAATCCAGAACGAGTGCTGGCCGGGTTTTTCCTGCTCTTCATCGTCATCGTGCTTGATGCCGTTGTAGATCATGTGCAGGCCCAGCACCAGCAACAAGGTGAAGGCGATCCAGTGGTCCCAGCTTTCAGCGAAGCGGGCAGCGACCTGACCGATGCCCCAACCGATCACCGGAGTGATGGTCTCGATAGCGCCGAATATCAAACCGGTACGCAACGCTTCGATAAAGCGCGGTTTATGCAGGCTTGCCCCTTTACCAAGGGCCGCAGCAAAGGCGTCCGTGGACATGGCAAGCGCGAGAAAGAGGAGGGAAATCGGGTTCACGGTTATATCCAGTCGGGCTATGAGTCAACGACGCAACCACACGCCCGACTTTAGGCATGGATGCATCGTTGGTCTCGCCAACCAGAAGGTGTCCGCACCACGGCATGCAGCCGAGAATGTTGATGCGAACGCTCAGTGACCGGAGTCAAGAGCAGGCTACTCCCCAACAAGGGCCGCTACTATAGCCATCCGAATGTGAAAAATATATGTACGAGGGTGATTCAAGCCAAAAAAAACCCCATCACGAGGATGGGGTTCTTTTAACGCCTGCTTTCGTGCTTACACTTGAACGGCCGGGATGTTGGCGTTCGCAGCGGCTTCACGGAACTCGGCGATCTGATCGAAGCTCAGGTAGCGATACACGTCCGCTGCCATGGTGTCGATCTGGTTGGCGTAGCCCATGTACTCCTCGACGGTCGGCAGGCGACCCAGAATCGAAGCGACGGACGCCAGCTCGGCGGAGGCTAGGTAGACGTTCGCGCCGTCACCCAGACGGTTCGGGAAGTTACGGGTCGACGTCGACACTACGGTCGAGTTCGGTTCCACGCGTGCCTGGTTACCCATGCACAGCGAGCAGCCCGGCATTTCCATACGCGCGCCAGCTTTACCGTAGATGCCGTAGTAGCCTTCTTCGGTCAACTGGTGAGCGTCCATCTTGGTCGGCGGCGACAGCCACAGACGCGTCGGCAGCTGGCCCTTGACCTGATCCAGCAACTTGCCCGCAGCGCGGAAGTGGCCGATGTTGGTCATGCAGGAGCCGATGAACACTTCGTCGATCTTCTCGCCTTGTACCGAAGACAGCAGGCGGGCATCGTCCGGGTCGTTCGGCGCGCAGAGCACAGGCTCTTTGACGTCGGCCAGATCGATTTCGATGATTTCGGCGTACTCGGCGTCCTTGTCGGCTTCCAGCAGCTCCGGGTTGGCAACCCAGGCTTCCATCGCCTGAGCACGACGCTCCAGGGTGCGCGGATCACCGTAACCCTGTTCGATCATCCAGCGCAGCAGGGTGATGTTCGAATTCAGGTATTCGAGGATCGGCTCTTTGGCCAGCTTGATGGTGCAACCGGCAGCCGAACGCTCGGCAGAGGCGTCGGACAGCTCGAAAGCCTGCTCGATGCTCAGGTTGTCGAGGCCTTCGATTTCCAGGATGCGGCCGGAGAATGCGTTCTTCTTGCCTTTCTTCTCTACGGTCAGCAGGCCAGCCTGAATCGCGTAGTAAGGAATGGCATGAACCAGGTCGCGCAGGGTGATGCCGGGTTGCATCTTGCCCTTGAAGCGAACCAGGATCGACTCAGGCATGTCCAGCGGCATGACGCCGGTGGCAGCGGCAAACGCCACCAGACCGGAACCGGCCGGGAAGGAGATACCGATCGGGAAGCGGGTGTGCGAGTCGCCACCGGTGCCGACGGTGTCCGGCAGCAGCATGCGGTTCAGCCAGCTGTGGATGATGCCGTCGCCCGGACGCAGGGAAACGCCGCCGCGGGTCATGATGAAGTCAGGCAGCGTGTGGTGCGTCTTGACGTCGATAGGCTTTGGATAGGCTGCAGTGTGGCAGAACGACTGCATGACCAGGTCGGTCGAGAAGCCCAGGCATGCCAGGTCTTTCAGCTCGTCGCGGGTCATCGGGCCAGTGGTGTCCTGGGAACCGACGGTGGTCATCTTCGGCTCGCAGTAGGTGCCAGGACGAACGCCTGCCACGCCGCACGCCTTGCCGACCATCTTCTGCGCCAGGGTATAACCCTTGGTGCTTTCGGCTGGCTGGTCAGGAGTCTTGAACAGGTCGAACTCAGGCAGGCCCAGTTCGGCGCGCGCCTTGCTGGTCAGGCCGCGACCGATGATCAGCGGAATACGGCCGCCTGCGCGGACTTCGTCGAGCAGCACCGGGGTCTTCATTTCGAAGGTGGTGATGACTTCGTCGCTGTCGTGCTTGCAGACCTTGCCAGCGTAGGGGTAGACGTCGATCACGTCACCCATGTTGATGTTCGAGACATCGAATTCGATTGGCAGGGCGCCAGCATCTTCCATGGTGTTGTAGAAGATCGGGGCAATCTTGCTGCCGAAGCAGAAACCACCGGCACGCTTGTTCGGTACGTAAGGAACGTCGTCGCCGAAGAACCACAGTACCGAGTTGGTTGCCGATTTACGCGAGGAACCGGTACCGACCACGTCGCCGACGTAGGCAATAGGGAAACCCTGACCGCGCATTTCTTCGATCTGTTTCATCGGGCCGATAGAGCCCTGAACGTCTGGAACGATGCCGTCACGGGCCATTTTCAGCATGGCAAGGGCGTGCAGCGGGATATCCGGACGGGACCAGGCATCAGGTGCCGGGGACAGGTCATCGGTGTTGGTTTCGCCGGTGACCTTGAAGACGCGCAGGCTGATCTTGTCGGCCAGCGTCGGACGCTTCTTGAACCACTCGCCGTCAGCCCAGGACTGCAGGACAGCCTTGGCGTGAACGTTGCCGTTTTTGGCTTTTTCGGCCACGTCGTGGAAGGCATCGAACATCAGCAGGGTGTGCTTGAGCTGTTCGGCGGCGACCGGCGCGAGGGTGGCGTCATCGAGCAGTTCAACCAGGGTGACGATGTTGTAGCCGCCCTGCATGGTGCCCAACAGTTCGGTTGCACGTTTTTTGTCGATCAGGGGAGAAGTGGCTTCGCCCTTGGCCAGGGCAGACAGGAAACCGGCCTTGACGTAAGCGGCTTCGTCAACGCCTGGCGGAACGCGGTTGGTGATCAGATCGACAAGGAAAGCTTCTTCGCCAGCCGGGGGATTCTTCAGCAGCTCGACCAGGCCTGCAGTTTGTTCGGCGTTAAGCGGCTGGGGCACGATGCCCTGGGCGGCACGCTCTTCGATGTGTTTACGGTAGGCTTCAAGCACAGTATTAACCCTCATCAGTGGTCCCAAATGGGTGTCCGGGACGCTCATCCAGAAATCGTCCGTACCCACGCAAGGCTTATTGAGCCTTGTTGGCAGGGTGTCGGCGATTCCTAACAGAAGCTGTTTTCAAAGTTTTACGCCTGCAGAACGGGGGGAGTGACGGTCGACACGGCCATTCTTGATGAGGGAATGGCCTGTCGACGCCGCAATGCGGGGTTAACCTGACTGTGCTCGTGACGCTTTGAAAACAGCTTCCAACGGACATTGGCGCCTTAAAAGGCTCGCTGATTCTACGCCAAAACTTCGCTAAAGGTAAGTTAGCCCCTACATCTTCGGGGGTGAACTTGCTTAGACAAAGGGCTAACATGAGCCCCTGTTTCGCCTTCCCCAGTCCTGCCTGACATGCCCGATTACATTATCAAAACCCCCTGCGTCGGCCTTTGCTCCACTGTTTACGGGGACCTTGTGTGCCGTGGCTGCAAGCGGTTCCACCACGAGGTCATCCACTGGAACGGCTATAACGAGGATGAAAAAAGAGCGGTATGGCTGCGTCTGGAACAATTGCTGGTCCAGGTGATGACTGCCAAGCTTGAAGTCTTCGATGCAGACAAGCTGCGCGCGCAGCTCACCCAGCGCAAGATCCGTTTCGTGCCGCACCAATCCGAGTATTGCTGGGCCTACCAGTTGATCGCGCGCGGCGCACGGGTCATCAGTCAGGTTGAGGCCTACGGCTTTGTGCTGCTGCCGGAGTTTCGTGACTGGACGCTGCCGGAACTGCGTGATGCGATCGATCGTGAGTTTTTCCTGCTGTCCGAGGCGCACTATCAGCGTTATATCGCGCCGGGCTTTCTGCGCGACGCATTCGGCGCCTGACAAACCGGCATGCTTTTGTGTCGCGAGGCCTCGTTGCTCCTCGTATAATGCGCGGCCGTGCCTCTCTGTCATTCTGTGAGCTTATGTACCCGATCCCCGAAATCGAAGCCTTCCTGCTTTGCCGCACCCCCGACAGCTGGGTTCAGGCCGCGTTGCGCAACCTGGATATCTTGCTGATCGACCATGCGAACAATGAGAAGAAGGCGGCCGGGGCTGCGTTTCAGTTCATGTTTCAGTACAACGACAAGTTCGACCTGTTGAGCAAGATGTCGCGTCTGGCTCGGGAAGAGCTGCGCCATTTCGAGCAAGTGATCAGCATCATCAGAAAGCGCCAGATCCCTATGGCCAACATCAGCTCGGCGCGTTATGCCGGAGCGCTGCGCAAACTTGTGCGCAATCACAATCCTTACCGACTGACCGACGCGCTGATCGTCGGTGCCATTGTCGAGGCCCGTTCCTGTGAGCGCTTCGCTGCGCTGGTGCCTCACCTGGACGAAGAACTGGCCAAATTCTACGGCGGCCTGCTTAAATCCGAAGCGCGGCATTTTCAGGATTATCTCAAGCTGGCTTACAGCTACGGCGACAAGGCTGATGTCGATGCCAAGATCGAGGAAATCCGTCTGGCCGAGCGTGAGCTGATCGAAAGCCCTGATGAAGAGTTCCGCTTTCACAGTGGTGTGCCCGTCGCCGCCTGATTCCCCTCGCGCACCTTCAAAAAACGACCGCCTTGCCAGTGGTCGTTTTTTTATGGGCATTTAGTAAGCAAGCTAATAAATGCTTTGACAACGGCTGCCTAGGCAGTAATATTTTGTAATCACTGCCTAGGCAGTTATCTGGAAGATTTCTTGAAACATTTCAGCCCCGACAATTTCGATTCCAGCCTGATAGGGCTGCTGGTCGGTCGTACCAATGCGCTCAAAGACCGCATGCTCGACAAGTACCTGCTGCCTTATGACGTGACGTTCGCGCAGTTTAAGGTGCTGATCATCATTGCCCAGTTCTCGACCGACACCCCTGTGGAGTTGTGTCGTCACCTGTCGCTGGACAGCGGTTCGATGACCCGCATGCTCGATCGGCTGGAGCAGAAAGGGCTGGTTGTGCGCCAGCGGTCAGCGACTGATCGTCGTCAGGTGCGCCTGGCGTTGACGGAGCAGGGGCAGGCGCTCTCTGACCTGCTACCGCAGATTGGTGCGGACGCCATGAATGACACCTTTGCCGCGCTCGACAGTGATGAGGTCGAGACCCTGACAAGGATTCTCACCAAAGTACTGGTGGCCGCCGATGACCACATCACCCTGACTCGTCTGAGCTTCAACCCCAAAGCTAAAAGCTGAGCGGCAGACCTGTCGGCAGGCGTGCGCCTGCCCCTCGTCCCTGTCTCGCCGCTTCGCTGATAAAAAGGTAACTGCCATGGCCACTGCCGCCACTGAAAACACATCTGCCCCGTCCTCACAGCAAACGCCGAAGCCCGGCAAGCGCAAGTTCCTGCTGATCGGGCTCGCCGTCATCGTCGTGATTCTTGGTTTGGCCATCTGGGCCTGGTACGAGTTTTACGGCCAATGGAGCGAAGAGACTGATGACGCCTACGTGAATGGCAACGTCGTCGAAATCACCCCGTTGGTCACCGGAACCGTTATCAGCATTGGTGCCGATGACGGGGATCTGGTGCACGAAGGGCAGGTACTGCTCAAATTCGACCCGAGCGACGCCGAAGTCTCGCTGCAAAGCGCCGAGGCCAATCTGGGCAAGGTTGTACGTCAGGTGCGTGGTTTATACAGCAATGTCGATGGCATGAAGGCACAACTGGCTGCGCAGCGTACCGCCGTGCAGACCGCTCAGGAGAACTATAACCGGCGGCGCAGTCTGGCCGCGGGCGGGGCGATTTCCCAGGAAGAGCTGTCGCATTCCAGAGACAGCCTGACCAGCGCGCAAAGTGAGTTGAACAATATTCAGCAGCAGTTGAGCACCAGCGTGGCGCTGGTCGATGACACGGTTGTCTCCTCACATCCCGACGTCAAGGCTGCTGCCGCCCAGTTGCGTCAGGCCTTTCTGGCCAATGCACGCAGTACGCTGGTAGCGCCGGTCACCGGTTATGTGGCCAAGCGCAGCGTGCAACTGGGCCAGCGCATTCAGCCGGGCACCGCGACCATGGCTGTGATCCCGCTGGATCAGTTGTGGATTGATGCCAACTTCAAGGAAACCCAACTGGGCAAGATGCGCATTGGTCAGCCGGTGGAAATCAGCTCCGACCTGTATGGCAGCGATGTGAAGTACAGCGGCACTATCGACAGCCTGGGGGCTGGCACCGGCAGTGCCTTTGCGCTGTTGCCTGCACAGAACGCGACGGGTAACTGGATCAAGATCGTCCAGCGTGTGCCGGTCCGTGTACATATCAACCCTGAAGAGCTGGCGAAGCATCCGTTGCGCATCGGTCTGTCGACCACCGTCGAGGTCAATCTGCATGACCAGAGCGGTCCGGTGCTAGCGCAACAGCCGCGCAAGCAGGCCGCTTTCAGCACTCAGGTTTACGCCGCGCAGCTGGCCGACGCTGATGCGTTGATCGCCCGTCTGATTCACGAGAACAGTGCTTCCAGTGGCAAGACTGCCGTTCAGCGCTGAACCGCCAATCCGTGAACCCCGGCCGCTTGGCCGGGGTGTCGCACTCGTCTTCAGGGATTTGCGATGAGCAACAACGCCCCCGCTTCTTTCACCCCGCCAAGCCTGTTGCTGTGCACCATCGGTCTGTCGCTGGCGACCTTCATGCAAGTGCTCGATACCACGATTGCCAACGTGGCGTTGCCGACCATCGCCGGCAACCTGGGGGTCAGCTCCGAGCAGAGCACCTGGGTTATTACCTCGTTCGCAGTCAGCAACGCGATTGCCTTGCCACTGACCGGCTGGCTCAGTCGCCGCTTTGGCGAGGTGAAGCTGTTTCTATGGGCCACCATTCTGTTCGTGATGGCGTCGTTTCTGTGTGGCATTTCCCAGTCCATGCCGGAACTGGTGGGGTTCCGGGCGTTGCAGGGCATGGTGGCCGGTCCTCTGTATCCGATGAGCCAGACATTGCTGATCGCGGTTTATCCTCCGGCGAAAAGGGGCATGGCTCTGGCATTGCTGGCGATGGTGACGGTGGTTGCGCCTATCGCCGGGCCGATCCTCGGTGGCTGGATCACTGACAGTTACAGTTGGCCGTGGATTTTCTTTATCAACATCCCCATCGGCCTGTTCGCTGTGCTGGTGGTGCGTTCGCAGATGGCTAAAAGGCCGGTCAGCACCGCTCATCAACCGCTGGATTACATCGGCTTGCTGGCCTTGATCGTCGGTGTCGGCGTGTTGCAGATAGTGCTCGACAAGGGCAATGATCTGGACTGGTTCGAGTCGAACTTCATCATCTTCGGTTCGCTGATTTCGCTGGTCGCGCTGGTCTTCTTCGTGATCTGGGAAATGACCGACAAGCATCCGATCGTCAACCTGCGGCTGTTTGCCTACCGCAATTTCCGTATCGGTACGCTGGTCATGATCGGCGGCTATTCAGGCTTCTTCGGTATCAACCTGATTCTGCCGCAGTGGTTGCAGACCCAGATGGGTTACACCGCGACCTGGGCGGGGCTGGCCGTCGCACCGATTGGCATCCTGCCGGTGCTGATGTCGCCCTTTGTCGGCAAGTACGCGCACAAATTCGACCTGCGTCTGCTGGCAGGGCTGGCGTTTCTGGCGATGGGGCTGAGCTGTTTCATGCGTGCCGGCTTCAACACTGACGTGGACTTCGAGCACGTGGCAATGGTGCAGTTGTTCATGGGCATTGGTGTGGCGCTGTTCTTCATGCCCACCCTGAGCATTCTGCTGTCCGACCTGCCGCCCAATCAGATTGCCGATGGCTCTGGGCTGGCAACCTTCCTGCGCACCCTGGGCGGCAGCTTCGCAGCCTCGCTCACCACCTGGATCTGGATTCGCCGCGCCAACCAGCATCATGCCTACCTGAGTGAAAACATCAGCACCTTCGACCCGACAACCCGGCATGCCCTCGACAGCCTGGGCGGCGCGAGCCCGCAGGCCTACGCACAGCTGGAACGCACCCTCAACGCGCAGGCCTACATGATGTCCACGGTGGATTATTTCTACCTGCTGGGCTGGGTATTTGCGGGGCTGATACTGCTGGTCTGGCTGGCCAAACCGCCGTTTGGCGCCAAGGCGGGGCCAGCGGCGGGGGGCGGGCACTAGTTGCTATGCGCCTGGCTGAACCGAGCCTTGGCCAAACCTCCCCAGGGCGCTTTTCAACCGCGATGGCACTGACGACGCAGAGTGCGACTGCATTACCATGCGGAGCTTGGGAACGATAAATCAAATGCCGTCTTCGCGACTAAGCGAAGCGTCGCCCGGTCTGCTCCCGCGCCCAGCCAGACCTCAATGCCGCCAGAACGCCGGCACACACAGCACCAACACGGTAATGATCTCCAGGCGGCCGAGCAGCATGCCGCCGGAGAGAATCCATTTGGCAGCATCGGGCAAGGTAGAGAAGTTGCCCGCAGGCCCAATCACCTCGCCCAGCCCCGGCCCTACGCCGGACACAGTGCTGGCAGCGCCGGTCAGTGCAGTCATCCAGTCCAGCCCGAGCAGCGACAACATCAATGCGATCAGGCAGATGGTGATGGTGAAGAAAAACGAAAAGGTCAGAATCGAGCGAACGATTTCGTCGTCCAGTCGATGGCCGTTGTATTTCTGCTTCATCACCGCGCGTGGGTGAATCAGTTGGTTAAGGTTGGTCTTGAGCAGGATATAGGCGACCTGAAAGCGGAAGATCTTCACCCCGCCCGCCGTCGAGCCCGAACAGCCGCCGATGAAACCCAGATAGAAGAACAGCATCAGCGAGAAGTTGCCCCACAGGCTGTAGTCGCCGAGTGCAAAACCGGTAGTCGTCACCACCGATGTCACGTTCAGGGCCACGTGACGCAGCGCCTCGGTCCACGGCAGGTCGGTGGTGTTGGCGTACCAGACAGTCATTACCAGCCAGGTGACCAACAGCAGCCCGATCAGCCCCTGCACCTGCTCATCCTTGATCAACGCCTTGCGATTACCGCGCAGGGTCGCGACATACAGGGTAAAGGGCAGGCTGCCGAGGATCATCACCACAATCGCGACCCAATGCACCGCAGGCTGCGGCCACTTGGCCAGCGACAGGTCGGAGGTGGAGAACCCGCCCGTGGAAATGGCCGACATCGCATGGTTGATCGCATCGAACAGGCTCATGCCCGCCGCCCAGAAGGCCAGGCTGCCCAGCGCGGTAAAACCGACGTAGGCCAGCACAATGAACTTGGCCACCATGTGCGAGCGGGGCATGACCTTTTCCGAGCGATCCGACGATTCGGTCTGGAACAGGCGCATGCCACCAATACGCAGCAACGGCAGAATCGCCACGGCCATACCGATAAAGCCGATACCGCCAAGCCAGTGCAGCATCGAACGCCAGATCAGAATACCCGGTGACATGCTGTCCAGATGGCTGAGCACGGTGGAGCCGGTGGCGGTGATGCCTGACATGCTTTCAAAGAACGAATCGGTGTAACTGATGTGCTGGGTCAGCAGAAAGGGCAGGGCGGCGAAAATGCACACCACGATCCAGCTGGAGACGGTCAGCATGTACATGTCCCGCGGGCGCAACTGGACGTTGTCGGGGCGTCCGGGCACCACCAGCGCCAGGCCGGCGATAAAGGTGATGGCGCTGGCCCACAGAAACTCGCGCAGGTCCTCGAAACGGTCGTAGATGACCAGCGTAGCCATAGGCACGATCATGGCGACAGCCAGGGTGATCAGGAAGATGCCGATAATGAAACCGATGATGCGAAAGGTCGGCAACGACATGAATGGCTCGGGCGGGTGTGAGGGAAGGCGCCATTCTACCCGCGCTTGAAGGCATGTAAACCAGTGCAGCCAGGGGCAGGGTTCGACAGAGTTGGTAAGGAATTGTCCGTCGCACTCGTTATTGACGGTAAACAGGCTCTAGAATGCTCGATCACTTTTCAAGGAGACCGCCCATGCAGGCGCTCGACGTTTTGCTCAATCGCGTATCGGTTCCGCGACTGGTCGACCCGGCCCCGGATGCTGCGCAGCGGGAAATCATGTTCGGTGCTGCATTGCGCGCGCCGGATCATGGACAGCTCAAGCCTTATCGTTTCCTGACCGTCGAAGGCCCGGCGCGTGATCGCATGGGCGAGCTGCTGGTGGAAGCGCTGCAGCAAAGTAGCGGTGAGATTACCCCGCAGGCGCTGGAAAAGGCCCGTCTGGGACCGTTGCGCGCACCCTTGGTCGTGGTGGTGATCGCTCGCTTGCAAGACCATTTCAAGGTTCCGCGCTCGGAACAACTGATCACCGCCGGGTGCGCCGCCCACGGCGTGTTGCTGGCGGCATATGCACTGGGTGTCGGCGCGGTCTGGAGGACGGGTGAGCTGTGCTATACGCCACACGTCGCCAAAGGGTTCGGGCTTGAGGCCGACGAAGAGGTAATTGGCTTTCTATACCTCGGCACCCCGCAGAACCCGCCGCGCGAAGCCCCGAAAGTCGACGTTGGCGGGTTTGTCAGCGAGTGGCAAGGCTAAACAGATGATGAGCTGAGCGGTTCTCTGGGCAGATCCAGCGTGGCAATGAAGCCGCCGTCCGGGTGATTGCCCAGTATCAGGCTGCCGCCATGCCGTTCCGCTGCACGTTTTGCAATCGCCAGGCCCAGACCGTGTCCCGGCGTCGTCTGGCCGGGCGCGCGATAAAACGGCTCGCCCAGTTGTGCCAGATGTTCGTCGGCAACCCCCGGGCCATGATCGCGGACGCTCAGACGGACGTAATCGCCGACCTGAGTTGCCTGCAGATCGATGCGCTGACCGGTGGAGTTGAAGCGCAGCGCGTTGCGCAGCAGGTTGTCCAGCGCACGTTCGATCATGTCCGGCCAGCCTTTGAACTGCAGGTTGTCCTGCACCTCGACGCGAATGTTCTGGTCGATACCGTCCAGTTGAGTATCGTTCTTCAGGCGCTGCAGCAGCGCTTCGAGGTCGACGGGCTCAGGGCCGCGAAGCTCGGCGTCGAGGCGCGCCAGGGCCAGGATCTCGCTGATCAGCGCCTCCAGCCGGTCACACTCACGACCCAACCGTGGCCAGAGCTTTTCACGCTCGGCAGGCTCCGCACGTTCAGCCAGCGCCAGGGCGATACGCAGCCGGGCCAGTGGCGAACGAAGTTCATGTGACACATCACGCAACAGCTGCCGCTGGCTGCCGATAAGGCTTTGCAGGCGTGCGCCCATACGGTTGAAGTCAGTGGCCAGCACGCCGAATTCGTCACGCCGGTTGGCCAGTTGGCCGAGGCTGTGCTGTTGATAGCTGGTCTGCCCCAGATCATGCACCGCGCCGCGCAGACGGCTCAGCGGTCGGGTGATCGAGAGCGTTACGAACAGGCTGAAAAGGGTCAGCACCACCAGCGCAATACCCAGCGCACTCAGCGGCCACATCAGGCTCTGACGGTGCCACTCGTCGAGCTCCGGGTGCGGAACGCGGTAGATGAACAGGTACGTTTCACCGGTTTTCGGACTGCTGTATTCGGTTGCCAGACGGCGCCAGGGCAGTTTGCGGCCCTGATCCTCGTCGGCCTGCTGGCGCGCTTCGAGCGCAGCGGCGCGTGGCGGGAAAGTGCCACGCACCATAGGCTCGCCGCTGTCGCTCAGCACCTGAACATCGATACGATTGCGTCGTTTGATATCCTGAAGGAAATCCTGAGCGTTATCCGCGCCCTTTTCTTCGAAGCGTTGGGTCCATTGTTCCGGCAGTGAGTTGAGCACCGGATGACGATTGAGAATCCATGCATCCTGATTGAGCATGTGCCCGACGAGCACCGACAGGCCTCCCACCAGAGCAATGGCCAGCCAGAAGCTGGCCAGGATTCGCCAGAACAATGAACGCACAGGATTCCCTCGATCTCAATAAAGAAGCCCGGCATGCGTATGCATGCCGGGTCTGGTTCAAGTCATCTGGCCAGACGGCCTGACCATTACTGCATCTTTGCAGCTTTTTCCGCTTTCCAGGCTTTGAATTCGGCCCATTCGGCGCGACGCTCGTCCTGCCGTTTCTTGATTTCGTCGAACTGCTTCTGCTGTTCAGGGCTCAGCAGTACACGAATGGCGCTGTCGGTCTCGGCGCGCTTGGCATTGATTTCGTTGTACATCGCTTTCTGCTCGGGGGCAGGCATCTTGTCCAGATAGCGTTGAGTGATCTCATGGTGTTCGTGCTTCTGCTCGCGCATCAGCCGGTCGATCTGCTGACGCTGTTCACGGCTCAGGTCCAGGTCTCGCAGAGGGCCGGGGCCTCGACGCATTTCCGGACCAGGGCCTGGCTCGCCCATAGGGCCGCGACGCATGTCTGGACCTGGGCCACGATCAGGACGATCAAGGCGCATTGCCGGCGCGTCTGCGTCAGGGCCACCCGCTGGCGGAGGTGGTGGTGCAGCCATGACAACGGTGGGCAGGGCAGTGGCGAACATCAAAGCGATCAGGGTCTTGCGCATGGTGTATCTCCTTGTCTCTAGTGCGGCTCGATGCCGATGAGCCCAGTTTAGGGAGATCAAGGTCAAGCGCAGTCAGCGCTTGGTAAAGCTTGTGTAAGGGGGCAGATACTTACAAAGCATAATAATAGCCGCGGCTGCGCAGGGCGACGATGCGTGGGCGACCGTCAGCGTGAGGGCCGATTTTCTTGCGCAGGTTGCTGACGTGCATGTCCAGGCTGCGGTCGTAGAGCGTCAGTTTGCGGCCCAGCGCCAGTTGCGCCAGCTCCTGCTTGTCCAGTGGTTCGCCGGGCTGGCGCATCAGTGCTTCAAGCAGACGGCTTTCGGAGACGGTGAGGGTCAGTTCCTTTTCGTCGACACTGACCACGCCGCGCATCGGACTGAAGGTCAGGTCGCCCAGTTCCAGTTGCGTAGACGACGCCACCGGGTGGCTGCGACGCAGCACGGCGCGCAGGCGGGCGGTGAGCTCACGCGGGTCGCAGGGTTTTGCCAAGTAGTCATCAGCGCCCAGTTCAAGGCCCAGAATGCGGTCCAGCGGTTCGCCGCGTGCCGAGAGCATGACCACCGGCAGGTCCGGATGGTCATTGCGCAATTGCTTGAGCAGTTCCAGGCCGCTGCCATCAGGCAGCATCACGTCCAGCACCACGGCCGCCGGAGCTTCATCGGCCAGAGCCTGACGCGCACTGGCGCCGTCGTGACAGGCGCGCACCTGAAAACCTTCCTGGCTCAGCCAACTGCTCAGCAGCTCGCACAGCTCCTGATCATCATCAATTAGTAACAGCTCGCTCATGACTCACTCAATTTAGCCACTGCCGACGTTGCCTACGCCAACCACTGACCAATATACCGCACAGAAGGGCGAACATCGCAACGCCACCGCCTGCGACGAACCATTGTTGTTGCTCGGTCAGCAAGCGAGGAGGCGCTGCCGACAGTGCTTCTTTGAGCTGCAACTTGAGCTTTTGGTTCTCTTGGCGCAAACGTGTCAACAAGGCGTTGTCGCGTTCCGGGTCGACGTTTTGCAACTGCCGTGTCAGCTCGTCGCGCTGACGCTCGCTGTCCTTGAGCCGCAACTGAAGGTCGGCAATCTGATTGGCGGGGCTGGGCAGGTGCAAAGGCTGCACTGCGCCGCTCTCAGTGACCGTCTCGGCGTTCACCTGAAACCCTGTCGCCATCAAAACTGCCAACAGACACCACGTACCTGAACGCATCTGAACTCCCTTTTACCGAGCCGTGTAAATTCGCACATTGAGCAGGTTATCGGCAGTGTGTCGGGAAGGATGAGCAAGAGGCGGGGGTCAACACGGCTCTGCCTCGGTTGAAGCAGAGCGTGTCTGTGTGTCAGAGGAGGGGATCAGGGCAGGACTTGCTTGAACGGCTTGACCACGACATTGGCATAGACGCCTGCTGCAACGTATGGATCGGCTTCGGCCCACGTTTTGGCGGCGCTTTGCGATTCAAACTCGGCCACGATCAGGCTGCCGCTGAAACCGGCAGCACCCGGGTCGTTGCTGTCGACTGCCGGGTGTGGACCGGCCAGCACCAGACGGCCTGCGTCCTTGAGCGCGTGCAAGCGCTCAAGGTGTGCCGGGCGCACGCTGAGGCGTTTTTCCAGCGAGTTTTCGACGTCGGTGGCGATGATTGCGTAGAGCATGTCAGTCCTCGGATTTGGTCGTATTGGGAGCGGTGTCGTGCAGATGGCGTGACAGGTAGATCCCTTGGCCGACCAGGAAGATCAGGGTCATGCCCAGGCTGCCGAATACTTTGAAGTCGACCCAGAATTCCTGATAGGTGAAGGCCACGTACAGGTTGGCCGCGCCGCAGAACAGGAAGAATACGATCCAGGCGATGTTGAGCCGGGTCCAGATCGCCGCTGGCAGGGTCAGTGCGTGGCCCATGATGCGTTGGATAAGCGGGCGGTCACCGATGAAATGACTGCCAGCGAAGGCCACGGCAAACAGCCAGTTGACCACCGGGGCTTTCCATTTCAGGAAGGTTTCGCTGTGGAAGGCCAGTGTCAGACTGCCAAACACCAGACAGGCGACCAGTGTGAGCCACTGGCTTTTTTCCAGCTTGCGCTGTTTGAGGTAAAGAATGCCGTAGACCACCACCGAACTGATGATCAGCATCGCCGTTGCGCTGAAAATGCCGCCTACCATATAGGTATTGCCGAGGATATCCACGGCACGCGGCTCGGTTTTGTAAACGATGAAAAACAGGAGCAGCGGGATGAAGTCGATGAATTGTTTCACAATGGCAGCCAGAAGCAGGATGTGGCGGCATAATAACAAACATCAATGAACACGAAAGCACCACTATGAATGTTGACCTGCACTGCCACAGCACCGCTTCCGACGGGGCGCTCTCGCCCACGGCACTGGTTGCCCGTGCTCATGAAAATGGCGTGCGCGTCCTTTCGCTGACCGACCACGATACCCTCGAAGGGCTTGAAGAGGCCCGCGCGGCAGCGCATTCATTGGGCATGCAGCTGGTCAATGGGGTGGAGCTGTCCTGCACCTGGGGCGGTGCGACCATCCATATTCTGGGCTATGGATTCGATACCGAGGCACCGGCGCTGACCGAAGCCATCGTGCGTTTGCATGAAGGGCGCTGGCTGCGTGCGGAAGAAATCAGCCGCAAATTGGCGATCAAAGGTATGCCTGGCGCGCTGGAAGGCGCTCGCGCGATCCAGCAGGAACTGGGTGACAGCGGTAATGCGCCTGCGCGTCCACACTTTGCTGACTTCATGGTGCGCGCAGGTTTCGTCAAGGACCGCGCCGAGGCGTTTCGTAAATGGCTGGGTGCTGGCAAACTGGGCGATGTGAAGCAGCACTGGCCAACGCTGGAAGAAACCGTCGCCACCTTGCGGGCGTCGGGTGCATGGGTCAGCCTCGCGCATCCTTCACATTATGACTTTACCCGCAGTAAACGGCGTAAACTGGTCAGCGATTTCGTCCAGGCTGGTGGGCACGCCATAGAAGTGGTCAATGGCATGCAGCCTGCCGATCAGGTGGGGACCCTGGCCATCCTTGCACGCGAGTTCGGTCTGCTGGTTTCTGCCGGCAGCGACTTCCACGGTCCTGGCAACTGGGGCGAGATCGGCACTTATCGTCCCGTGCCTGAAGATCTACCGCCTTTGTGGTGCAGATTCAAACATGAACAGCCTACTGCCGCCGTCTGAACAGGAAGTTACCGTGAGTCAATTTTTCCAGGTCCATCCGGAAAACCCGCAGCCGCGCCTGATCAAACAGGCCGCGGAAATCATAAAAGCCGGCGGGCTGGTGGTGTACCCGACAGATTCGTCCTATGCGCTGGGTTGTCAGATCGGTGACAAGAGCGCCATCGAGCGTATCCGCCGCCTGCGTCAGCTGGACGACAAGCACAACTTCACCCTGATGTGCTGCGACCTGTCGCAACTGGGGCTTTTTGCCAAGGTCGACACTGGCGCTTTCCGTGCCCTCAAGGCGCACACCCCAGGGCCTTACACCTTTATTCTCAACGCCACCCGCGAGGTGCCGCGCCTGGTGCTGCACCCCAAGCGCCGCACTATTGGCCTGCGCGTGCCGAGCCATCCCATTGCCCAGGCCTTGCTCGAGCAATTGGGCGAGCCGCTGATGAGCGTCAGCCTGATCATGCCGGGTGACACTGTGCCGCTCAGCGATCCCTACGAGATGCGCCAGATTCTCGAGCATCAGGTGGACCTGATCATTGATGGCGGGATCGGCGGTATTTCGGCGTCCACGGTCATCAACCTGGCCGGTGGAGAGCCCGAGGTGGTTCGGGTCGGCTGCGGTGATCCAACGCCGTTCGGTGAACGCGCTTAATGACCGTCGTCGAGGCAGTCGACAGCCAGGCAGACGCCCAGCAGGAGCTGCCGTTCGCGCTGGTCTACGGGCGTGCGGTCACGCAGATGCCGCTGGACCTGTACATCCCGCCCGACGCGCTGGAGGTCTTTCTTGAGGCGTTCGAGGGGCCGCTCGACCTGCTGCTGTACCTGATCCGCAAACAGAACATCGACATCCTCGATATTCCCGTGGCCGAGATCACCAAGCAGTACATGGGTTACGTCGAGTTGATGAAAACCGTGCGCCTGGAGCTGGCGGCCGAATACCTGGTCATGGCCGCCATGCTGGCCGAGATCAAGTCGCGCATGCTGCTGCCGCGCTCGGCGGAAGTCGAAGAGGAAGAAGGTGACCCGCGCGCCGAGCTGATTCGCCGCCTGCAGGAATACGAGCGTTTCAAGGCCGCTGCCGAAGGTATTGACGGCCTGAGCCGGGTCGGCCGCGATGTCATCGTACCGAAACTGGACGCCCCCGAAGCCCGCGCACGCAAGTTGCTGCCGGATGTCAGCCTTGAAGAAGTGCTGATGTCGATGGCCGAAGTGCTGCACCGTGGCGACATGTTCGAAAGCCACCAGGTCAGCCGCGAGGCACTGTCCACCCGCGAGCGCATGAGCGATGTCCTGGAACGTCTCAAGGGCGGCGGTTTTGTGCCGTTCGCCGAGCTGTTTACCGCCGAAGAAGGGCGTCTGGGTGTGGTCGTGACGTTCATGGCGGTGCTTGAGCTGGTCAAGGAGTCACTTGTCGAACTGGTCCAAAACGAGCCCTTTGCGGCGATCCATGTCCGGGCGCGAGCCGAGTAGAGCAAGAACACACCCATGAACCTCAACGAACCCCGCGAACTGGCCCCGCTGCTTGAAGCATTTCTGCTGGCCTCCGGAAAGCCGCAGACACTGGAGCGGCTTTATGAGCTGTTCGAAGAGGGCGAGCGTCCCGAACCGCCGGTGTTCAAAAAAGCGCTGGAGGTGCTGCGTAAGTCTTGCGAGGGGCGTGCTTTCGAACTCAAGGAGGTCGCTTCGGGTTATCGCCTGCAGATTCGTGACCGGTTTTCCCCCTGGGTCGGACGGCTGTGGGAAGAGCGGCCGCAGCGTTACTCCCGCGCCATGCTGGAAACCCTGGCCTTGATCGCTTATCGCCAGCCGATCACGCGGGGCGAAATTGAGGAGGTGCGCGGTGTTGCGGTGAACAGCCACATCGTCAAGACCCTGCTGGAACGCGAGTGGATTCGGGTGGTGGGCTATCGTGACGTGCCCGGCAAGCCGGCGATGTTCGCGACCACCAAGGGGTTTCTGGACCACTTCAACCTCAAAAGCCTCGATGAGCTGCCACCGCTGGCCGACCTGCGCGAGATGGAAACCGAGCCGGTCCTGGATTTCGAAGACGCCCCCGTACCCGCGCACCTGCAAGCCCTGGCCGACGCCAGCCTCGACCCGGACGCAGAGCCCGAAGCGCCTCGCGACGAAACCAGCTTCCGCAGCCTGCTGGTGGAGCTGGATTCGATGGAGCAAGGCCTTAAGACCGATTTCGACGACCTGCTGCGGGCGGAGCCAGAGCCAGAGCCAGAAGACGACAAAGGCGACGATGAGGTCTGATTGACTATCGCTCCCACGCTGAAGCGTTCAGCGTGATACACAAGTCTCGTGGGAGCGAGCTTGCTCGCGAAGGCGATGGTGCAGGCTCGCTATTTTCGGATTCTGTAAGGGCCCTTTCGCGAGCAAGCTCGCTCCCACAAGACCTGCATGTAGCAATGAGCGCTCTGCGTCCTCTTGATACCTCGTCCTGGAGCGTGCAGAACGATAATCAGGACTGTCGTGCCAACGCCCAGCGCACTTCGGTCGAATTCATACGCCAGCCCAGGGTCACATCTGATACCACTCGCCATGAGACCCGCTGCCCATGAGTTCGACCAAGAACCCCTGCATCAGCCTGTGCAAGTTCGATGATGATATCTGCCTGGGCTGTGGCCGCAGCAAGCGTGAAATCAAGGCCTGGAAGAAACTCGACAAGGATGACAAGCGCACGGTACTCGATGAGTCCGCCAAGCGGCTGGCGAAGCTCAAGACCGCCGGTCGTAAAAAGAAGAAGTGATTCGGGCATTTGCCACTGACGCTGGATGCGTAAACCGGCGCAGGGGCGTATGATGGCCGACCCTCGGCGATCAAGTGTCGCCCGGGCTTTCAAGTATTTCGCCCTGCCGCTATCCACAGCGCGCCGGGCACAGGTCTTGCCGGTTCTCGGCCAGCCCTGATTCGACACACCGGGAGGTGCCCAGATGAGTGAAAAAGACAAGCAGGACAGCCAGGAAATCGGACCCGCAGGCGAAAAGCTGCAGAAGGTTCTGGCGCGCATTGGCGTGGGTTCACGCCGTGACGTAGAAGCCTGGATTACCCAAGGCCGCATCAAGGTCAATGGCAAGGACGCGACCCTCGGTCAACGCGTCGATCTGCATGACGCCATCAGTGTCGATGGGCGCGTCATCAAGCGCGAAGAAGCAGCCGAAACGGTTCGCCGCGTGATCATGTACAACAAGCCCGATGGCGAAATCTGCACCCGTGACGACCCTGAAGGCCGTCCGACCGTGTTCGATCGTCTGCCGCGCCCAAAAGAGGGTCGCTGGATCAACATCGGCCGTCTCGACATCAACACCACCGGTCTGCTGATGTTCACCACTGACGGTGAGCTGGCCAACCGTCTTATGCACCCATCGTTTGAAATGGACCGCGAATACGCGGTTCGTGTGCGTGGCGAAGTCGATGATGACATGCTGCTGCGCCTCAAGAATGGTGTGATTCTTGAAGACGGTCCGGCACGTTTCACCGATATCCAGCAGGCACCGGGCGGCGAAGGCTTCAACCACTGGTATCACTGCGTGGTGATGGAAGGTCGTAACCGTGAAGTGCGCCGTCTCTGGGAATCCCAGGGGCTGGTGGTCAGCCGTCTGAAGCGTGTGCGTTACGGGCCGGTGTTTCTCAACTCCGACCTGCCGATGGGCCGCTGGCGCGAAATGAGCCAGTACGAAGTCGACATTCTGGCGGCCGAAGTCGGTCTGCAACCTGTGGCCCAGCCGCAGATGAATGCCAAGACCAAAGACAAGATGGAGCGTCTGCAGCGTCAATCGTCGCGCCCTCTGGGCAAAGGCGAGCGCGTTCGCACCTTGCGTCCGGCTGCTGGCGCTCCGGCGACTGGCGACCGCGCACCGCGTCAGCCGCAAATTACCGGCAGCGAACGTGATCGTCCGCGTGGCGGCGATTCCACGCAGCGTCCTTCGCCGCGCAAGGATTCGGGCAAGCCCGGTTCGCGTGCACCGCGCCCGGCGGACAACAGCCGTGGCACACCGGTCGCCGAGCGTCCGAGCGAGATGAACAAGCGCCCGGCCAAGCCTGGGCCAAAGCGTGTCGGCATCAAGCTGGTCAACGACGATGTGCCGTCAGGCAAGCGTCGCGGTCCACCGGCAGGTTCGGGTCAGCGCCCTGGCTTCGGTCGTCGCAAGCCTGAGTGATCCTGTGGTGTGAATGAATGGCAACGCCAGCCCCGAGGGCTGGCGTTGTCGTTTCGGGCGATGTGAAAAACCTTGTCATACAGCTCCGGCGCATTCATTTCCCTGTTTCAAACCTCAACCTGGATGCAGGTGTACAATGCCGCGCTTTTTTCTGTGAATCATTGCTGCTCAATGCTTCGGGCTATCCGTCCGGGGTGCTGCAATTCTGTTGCGCCACAAGCGCGGCAGGTCCTTTTCGGTCACAGAACAAGAACAATCAGGTAGCTATCGAATGAGTGAAACAACTGCACCTTCGGGTGAATTGAAGCGCGGTCTGAAGAATCGGCACATTCAGCTGATTGCTCTGGGCGGCGCTATCGGCACTGGCTTGTTTCTCGGTTCGGCGGGCGTGCTGAAATCGGCCGGGCCTTCGATGATTCTCGGTTATGCGATTTGTGGCTTCATCGCTTTCATGATCATGCGCCAGCTGGGCGAGATGATCGTCGAAGAACCGGTCGCCGGGTCGTTCAGCCATTTTGCCCACAATTATTGGGGCGGTTTTGCCGGGTTCCTGTCTGGCTGGAACTGCTGGCTGCTGTACATCCTGGTCGGTATGTCGGAGTTGACTGCTGTCGGCAAGTACATTCATTACTGGCTGCCGGACATCCCGAGCTGGGTTTCAGCGGCTGCGTTCTTCATTCTGATCAATGCCATCAACCTGACCAACGTCAAGGTGTTCGGCGAGACCGAGTTCTGGTTCGCGATCATCAAGGTGGTGGCGATTATCGGCATGATTGCGCTGGGCAGCTACATGCTGGTCAGTGGCAGTGGCGGCCCGCAGGCGTCGGTCAGCAACCTCTGGGAGCATGGCGGATTCTTTCCCAATGGTGTCGGCGGGCTGGTCATGGCGCTGGCAATCATCATGTTCTCGTTTGGCGGCCTGGAAATGCTCGGCTTCACCGCTGCCGAGGCCGAACAGCCGAAGACCGTGATCCCCAAGGCGATCAATCAGGTCATCTACCGCATTCTGATTTTCTACATCGGCGCATTGGTTGTGCTGTTGTCGCTGACACCCTGGGACAGCCTGCTGGCCAGCCTCAATGCCTCGGGTGACTCCTATAGCGGCAGCCCGTTCGTGCAGGTGTTCTCGATGCTGGGCAGCGATGCGGCGGCGCATATCCTGAACTTCGTGGTACTGACTGCAGCGCTGTCGGTCTATAACAGCGGCACTTATTGCAACAGCCGCATGTTGGTAGGCATGGCCGAGCAGGGCGATGCGCCGAAAGCGCTGGCGCAGGTCGACAGGCGCGGGGTGCCGGTCAAGGCTATCTTTGCGTCTGCCGCGGTGACCGTGGTGGCGGTTCTGCTCAATTACTTCGTGCCGCAGCAGGCACTGGAACTGTTGATGTCGCTGGTGGTGGCCACACTGGTCATCAACTGGGCGATGATCAGCTATTCGCACCTGAAATTCCGCCAGCACATGAACCGCACCGCCCAGGTGCCGCTGTTCAAGGCGCTGTGGTATCCCTACGGTAACTACGTGTGTCTGGCGTTTGTGCTGTTTATCCTCGGCATCATGCTGATGATTCCCGGCATCCAGATATCGGTTTACGCGATACCGGTCTGGCTGGCGGTCATGTGGGTGTGTTATCGAGCCAAGAACAGGCGTAGCGTTGTCGTGAATGCCAAGACTGGCAAATAACCGTGCCTGTAGCAGAAAAGAAGATGCCCCGATGCTGGTGATTTCCAACAATGTCCATTTGCCGGACGCCGAGATCGAGCTGACTGCCATTCGCGCCCAAGGCGCGGGTGGGCAGAACGTCAACAAGGTCTCCAGCGCCGTGCATTTGCGTTTCGACATCAACGCCTCGTCGCTGCCGCCGTTCTACAAGGAGCGGCTACTGGCGTTGAGTGACAGCCGTATTACCAGCGATGGCGTGATCGTACTCAAGGCCCAGCAATACCGCACTCAGGAGCAGAACCGCGCCGACGCGTTATTGCGCTTGAGCGAACTGATCGTCAACGCCGCCAAAGTCGAAAAGAAACGCCGCCCGACACGGCCGACCCCGGGTTCCAAGACCCGCCGTCTGGAGTCCAAGAGCAAACGCGGCTCGATCAAGGCCGGACGCGGCAAAGTGGATTTCTGAGTACGGCTGGCCCTTCAAGATCGGACGCAGAGCGTCGCGAAATGCATTACCGATAATCGCACTATCGTGCGGCGCTCTGCGTCGCATGCCTTTCCGGACGCTCTGCGTCCTCTTTGCGACGCAGAGCGTTACGACGCTAAAGCGTCTGAGCGATGACCGGAACCGACCATCAGTGGCGTACCACCTGCGTCTGCTTGTACAGATAGACGCTTAACGCCAGCCCGGTAAGTGACGCCAGTGCCGCGAACAGGAAGATCGAGACAAAGCCGAAGCCTGCGGCAATCGCGCCTGCCAGTGGGCCGGTGATGCCCAGGGACAGGTCAATGAACAGCGAGTAAGCGCCCACCGCTGCGCCGCGGCTGGAGGCAGGGACGAGGTTCACAGCTTCCACGCCCAGCGCCGGGAACACCAGCGAGAACCCGAAACCGGTCAACGCCGCGCCAGCCAGTGCCAGCTCCGGAGTGGGGGCCATCCACAGCAGCAACAGCCCCAGGCTTTCCACTGACAGGCAGACAATCGCCACCCGAAAGCCGCCCAGACGATTGATCAGGTTGCCGAACAGCAGGCGCGCCGCGATGAAACTGCCACCGAACAGGGTCAGGCACAGCGCCGCATTCGGCCAGTGGTTGCTCGCGTAGTACAAGGTGATAAAGGTTGCGATGGTGCCGAAGCCAATGCCGCCCAGCGCCAGGCCCATGCCGTGTGGAAACACTCGCCCCAGCACATGCATGAAGGGCAACCGTTCACCCGGCACAATCGGTGCGGCCTGCTTGTGCCAGGTCAGGTATAAGCCCAGTGCGCAGAGCAGCATGATGCTGACCCCCACTGTCCACAACCCGAGCGAGTTAACCATCCAGACACCCAGCGGTGCGCCGATGGCCAGAGCGCCGTAGCTGGCGATACCGTTCCAGGAGATCACTTTGGCAGTGTTCTGCGCGCCGACCCGGCCAATGCCCCAGCCAATCGAACCCGAACCTACCAGACTTTCCGCGCTGCCGAGAATCACCCGGCCAATCAGCAGAATGATCAGGCTCGCCATCGGCCAGCTGTCCAGCCAGACCGGCACCAGCATGAATATACCGCTCAGCCCGCAGCCGGTCAGGCCGATCTGCACGGCTTTCTTGCTGCCCAGATTGTCGATGATGCGGCTCGCCCACGGCCGACTGATCAACGTCGCCAGGTACTGCACGCTGATCACCAGGCCTGCGATAACCGCGCCGAAGCCCAGATCGCTGTGGACGTAGCCTGGCAATACGGCAAGCGGAATACCGATATTCAGGTAGCCGATGAACGTGAACATCACGATGGAAATGACGGTCTGGGTAACAGCCATAGGGGTTTGCGGCGTGGTTTGCTGTGTCTCGGGCATGGGGCAGGCTTTCGTTCTGTGCGGGTATGGCGTTCGAGCGGGCAGGGAAAAACCCTTAGCAAGCTCTCGAAGTGCTCATCATACCGACGCATCGCGTGGTGCAGGTGCAACGAAGTGAAATAAACGGCAAATGGGGGATTATTTGTCTGCCGGGGCTACAAGCTGAGTGGTCACGAGGGCGGCCAAGGCGTTTTCCTGAGTACCGAAACGGGCGAGCAGGGCGCTCTGTTTTTCCGGGCTGAGACGTGACCAGATTTCGATCATTTTCTCGGCGGTGCCAATCAGGGCATTGGCTTGCGTTTCAGTGAAGTCGCTCATAAAAATCTGCTGTTTGCCTGTTGCTGGTTTTCCAGGCGTATTGAAAATCGGCAGAACCGTTTTTCGATACGCCTGAAAACAATCGCCTTCAGTCTTTGCTTCCGGCTTTCTGGCTGTCTTGAGCCGAGGGTGCTGCTTTCATTGCGACAGGTTGACCAAGCTCCTGTTGAGCCAGGGTCGACTGTTGTGGTTCCTGTTGGCCTGGTGGGAAGTTAGGGATTTCATGCATCGTCGTCGCTCCTCGCAAGGGGTTGCAGATAGAACCGTGCTTTAAAAAAGCCTGCGCAGGATACCCCACTGAAAATGACAATCAGGATATTTTTTTATCCTCATTGGCCTGTCAGCGAAACAAAATCGCATTTTCACTGTCCGGGCCTATGCCTTGCGAGTCGCTGCACGCTTTGGTTTTACTGCGTTATGGCTGCATCAGGGCGCAATAACCTTCGTAGACCTTCTCGCAAAAATTATTTGCGGCCCTCGGCGCCACGGGCCACTTCATCGGTGCGCGCGGCCATGATGAAGTCGTTGCGGTGCAGTCCTTTGATCGAATGACTCCACCAGGTCACCGTCACCTTGCCCCATTCGGTCAGCAGGCCTGGATGGTGGCCTTCAGCCTCGGCAATCTCGCCGACCGCGTTGGTGAACGCCAGGGCGAATTTGAAATTCTTGAACAGGAACACTTTTTCCAGCTGCATGACGCCGTCGCGGACTTCGATGTTCCAGTCGGGGATCTGCTTGAGCAGTTCCGGCAGCTCGGCTTCGCTGACTTGTGGGGCGTCTGCTCGGCAGGCTTCGCAATGGGCTTGATTCAAGGTGCTCATAAACAGGGTTTCCTTTTCAGATACCTGGCCGCATTTCAGGCCGCGTGGCTTTTGGTTTTAGGTGGGAATTTCGGGGCGTGCAAGCCCAACTGCATGCCCTGTTCTACCAGCGCCATGATGTCTTCCTGCGCCAGGTCGAACAGACGCTTGAGGCTTGGCAGAACAAAATACAGCGGTTGCAGAATGTCGATGCGGTATGGCGTGCGCATCGCTTCAAGCGGGTCGAATAACTGGTGTTCGGGAGCCGACGACAGGCTGTACACCGCTTCCTTGGGCGAAGAAAGAATACCGCCGCCGTAGATCTTGCGCCCGCGTGGTGTATCGACCAGGCCAAACTCGATGGTCATCCAGTACAGCCGGGCCAGATACACACGTTGTTCCTTGCTCGCGCTCAGGCCAAGTTTGCCGTAGGTGTGGGTAAATTCGGCAAACCACGGATTGGTCAGCAGCGGGCAGTGACCAAAGATTTCATGAAAGATGTCCGGTTCCTGAAGATAGTCCAGCTCTTCTTCGGTGCGAATAAACGTCGCCACCGGGAAGCGCTTGCTGGCCAGCAGTTCAAAGAACGTCTGGAAGGGGATCAGCGCTGGCACTCGCTCAACCTGCCAGCCGGTGGTCGCACCCAGCACCTTGTTGATTTCTCCCAGCTGCGGAATGCGCTCATGGGGCAGGCCCAGTTGCTCGATACCGTCCAGATACTCCTGACAGGCCCGACCTTCAATGATCGTCATCTGCCGGGTAATCAAGGTGTTCCATACCGCATGTTCGGTAGCTGTGTAATCAATGAAGCCCGAAGCGTCCGGCTCGCGTGCCACGTAAAGCGTCTGGGCCATGCTGATGTCCTCGAAAGGCTGCTCTTGTGAAGTATTTTTGTAAAAGCCTGCCTGCAGGAATAACCCGCTTTCGACGATGGGTCTGCCTGTGAAACTCGTCGCGCTCCCGTCCTGTCGCCAGATTTCGTAACGAAAACTTTACGAATGATTCCCGTGGGTCAGGAATTCAGCAGATTGCTCTCTCGCGAAGCGTGCGTCTGTAACGTATTGTTGACGGAAAACTTTGCCACTCTCTAAAAAAACCATGCTCACAGGGGCGAATGAATCATGCGCATCAAGGTGCATTGCCAGAACCGGATCGGCATTCTTCGCGACATTCTCGATCTGTTGGTGGCCTACGGCGTCAACGTGGCGCGTGGTGAAGTGGGGGGCGAGCATGGCGACGCTATCTATCTGCATTGCCCGAACCTGATCAATCTGCAGTTTCAGGCCCTGCGCCCGAAGTTCGAGGCGATCACCGGTGTATTCGGCGTCAAGCGTGTCGGGCTGATGCCCAGCGAGCGTCGGCACATGGAGCTCAACGCCTTGCTCGGTGCGCTGGAGTTCCCTGTGCTGTCCATCGACATGGCCGGCGCAATCGTCGCAGCCAATCGCGCAGCCGCGCAGTTGCTGGGTGTGCGGGTCGATGAAGTGCCGGGGATACCTTTGTCGCGCTATGCCGAGGATTTCGACCTGCCTGAGCTGGTGCGGGCCAGCCAGTCGCGGATCAACGGCCTGCGGGTCAAGGTGCGCGGCGATGTGTTTCTCGCCGACATCGCCCCGTTGCAATCGGAGCACGATGACAGCGAAGCCATGGCCGGGGCCGTACTGACCCTGCACCGCGCTGATCGGGTCGGTGAGCGCATTTACCATGTGCGCAAGCAGGAGTTACGCGGCTTTGACAGCATCTTTCAGAGTTCGAAGGTCATGGCCGCGGTCGTCCGCGAGGCGCGGCGCATGGCACCACTGGATGCGCCGCTGCTGATCGAGGGCGAAACCGGCACCGGCAAGGAATTGCTGGCCCGTGCCTGTCACCTTGCCAGCCCGCGCGGCCAGTCACCGCTGATGGCGCTCAACTGTGCCGGGCTGTCGGAGTCCATGGCCGAGATTGAGCTGTTCGGCTATGACCCCGGTGCGTTCGAAGGCGCGCGAGCGGAAGGCCGACTCGGGCTGCTGGAGCTGACAGCAGGCGGCACGTTGTTCCTTGATGGCGTGGGTGAGTTGAGTGCGCGTATGCAGGCCAAGCTGCTGCGTTTCATTCAGGACGGCAGCTTTCGCCGGGTCGGCAGCGATGAGGATATGTTTCTCGATGTGCGTGTGATGTGTTCGACCCAGGTCGACCTGTCGGAGCTATGCACCCAAGGGGTTTTCAGGCAGGACCTTTATCATCGCCTCAATGTGCTGTCGCTGCACATACCGCCGTTGCGCGATTGTCTGGACGGTCTTGAGCCGCTGGTGGAACACTTTCTGGATCACGCCAGCCGCCAGATCGGCTGCCCGTTGCCAGGCATTGCGCCGGCTGCCATCAAGCGCCTGAGTCAGTACCACTGGCCCGGCAATGTAAGGCAATTGGAAAATGTATTGTTTCAGGCTGTATCGCTGTGTGACGGCAGCAAGGTACAGGCCGAGCATATTCGTTTGCCGGATTACGGTGTGCGGCCAGGGCTGAGCGATATGTCTCTGGAAGGGGGGCTGGAGGCTATTATCGGGCGTTTCGAAAAATCGGTGCTGGAACATTTATATGTGCAATATCCCAGCAGTCGCCAATTGGGCAAACGCCTGGGGGTGTCACATACAACCATTGCCAACAAGTTGCGTGGCTATGAGTTGGGGCGTGAGTCAGGTCAGCACGCAGCCGATCAACAATCCGCTGATTGACCGTCCGGCAACCAACGCTCGTGCATACGCCTCGCAATCAATATCTGCGAGGCGTCGGGCACGGGTCGCAACAGCGAAAAGCATCAACCGTTGCTGCAGCCGTTGCCCATCACCTGGTAGCTCATGGTGTGCCGTGCGCCTTGCGAGTCTTCATAGACCATGCGCGCCGGGACCACTTCGCAGACGTTGGGGATCTGGCTGATGGAAATAACCCGGGCGATATCCAGATGAGTGCCATACGTGTATTGCTCGACACGGGCTTGCTGGGCAGCAACTTTGGTCTGCGATTCTTCGGCCATGGCGAAGCTGCTGACACCGCACAGTGCCAATGTCACTAATAAAGCTTTCATTGTGTTTTACCTTTTTGAAAGTGAGCGCGTGCGCATCACGCTTTTAGCGTCATGTGCGAACTCTGTTTGATATCTAGAAGCGGGCTGCGTGGGGGCAGCTGATAGTTGCCGTGTTGGCGAGATGAATTCTAGGCCTGTTGCAAGGCGACATATATAAAGACTTTGGATAAGCGCTTTCATCAAAACGGTAATAATCCGGAGGCCGTCTGAGGCTCCGGCCCCGCCCGGTAATACCAACGTCGAATGGCCCCACCGGGTGGGGCGGGATACAACGGGTGCATAAAACAACAACTATCCACCGAGGTAACCAAGATGAGTGCAGCTTCCCTGTACCCCGTCCGCCCAGAAGTCGCAGCGACTACGCTGACGGATGAAGCGACCTACAAGGCCATGTACCAGCAGTCGGTGGTCAACCCTGATGGTTTCTGGCGTGAACAGGCTCAGCGCCTCGACTGGATCAAACCTTTCAGTGTGGTCAAGCAAACCTCGTTCGACGACCATCGGGTCGATATCAAATGGTTCGCCGACGGTACGCTGAACGTTGCCTATAACTGCCTGGATCGCCATCTGGCAGAGCGCGGCGACACCATTGCCATCATCTGGGAAGGCGATGACCCTTCCGAGCACCGCGAAATCACCTACCGCGAGCTGCACGCCGAAGTCTGCAAGTTTGCCAACGCACTGCGTGGTCAGGACGTTCACCGTGGCGACGTCGTCACTATCTACATGCCGATGATCCCCGAGGCTGTGGTCGCCATGCTGGCGTGCGCCCGGATCGGTGCGATTCACTCGGTGGTATTCGGCGGTTTCTCGCCCGAAGCGCTGGCTGGGCGGATCATCGATTGCAGTTCCAAAGTGGTTATTACTGCCGACGAAGGCCTGCGTGGAGGCAAGAAGACTGCGCTCAAGGCCAACGTCGACCGCGCCCTGACCAACCCGGAAACCAGCAGCGTGCAGAAGGTTATCGTCTGCAAACGCACCGGTGGCGAGATCGAGTGGAACCGTCATCGTGACATCTGGTACCACTCGCTTCTGGAAGTGGCCTCCAGCACCTGCGCGCCAAAAGAGATGGGGGCCGAAGAGTCGCTGTTCATCCTCTACACTTCGGGCTCGACCGGCAAACCCAAGGGTGTGTTGCACACCACCGCAGGTTATCTGCTTTATGCGGCGCTGACCCACGAGCGTGTGTTTGACTACAAACCGGGCGAAATCTACTGGTGCACCGCCGACGTCGGCTGGGTCACCGGGCACAGCTACATTGTCTATGGGCCCTTGGCCAATGGTGCAACCACGCTGCTGTTTGAAGGTGTGCCGAACTACCCGGACATCACGCGTGTGTCAAAAATCATCGACAAGCACAAGGTCAATATCCTCTACACCGCGCCGACCGCGATCCGCGCCATGATGGCCGAGGGCACCAAGTCTGTTGAAGGTGCCGACGGTTCCAGTCTGCGCTTGTTGGGTTCGGTGGGCGAGCCGATCAACCCGGAAGCCTGGGGCTGGTACTACAACACCGTTGGCAAACAGAACTGCCCGATTGTCGATACCTGGTGGCAGACCGAAACCGGCGGCATTCTGATCAGCCCGCTGCCAGGCGCAACAGCGCTGAAACCGGGCTCGGCAACACGTCCGTTCTTCGGCGTGATTCCGGCGCTGGTGGACAACCTGGGCAACCTCATCGAGGGCGCGGCCGAAGGCAATCTGGTGATTCTCGATTCCTGGCCGGGTCAGTCACGCTCGCTGTACGGCGACCACGACCGTTTCGTCGACACCTACTTCAAGACCTTCCGTGGCATGTACTTCACCGGTGACGGTGCCCGTCGCGATGAGGACGGCTACTACTGGATCACCGGGCGCGTAGATGATGTGCTCAACGTTTCCGGCCATCGCATGGGCACCGCAGAGATCGAAAGCGCGATGGTTGCGCACCCGAAAGTCGCCGAAGCCGCAGTGGTCGGTGTGCCGCATGACTTGAAAGGGCAGGGCATCTACGTCTACGTCACCCTCAACGGTGGCGAAGAACCGAGCGACGCGCTACGCACTGAGTTGCGCAACTGGGTGCGCAAGGAGATCGGCCCGATTGCTTCGCCTGATTTCATCCAGTGGGCGCCTGGATTGCCGAAGACCCGTTCGGGCAAGATCATGCGCCGTATCCTGCGCAAGATTGCCACCGCTGAGTACGATGCGCTGGGTGACATCTCGACGCTGGCCGATCCGGGTGTGGTGCAGCACCTGATTGACACGCACAAGACCATGAACGCTGCCTGACCGCTCATTGACTGAGCGCGCCTCGTCCGGTGAACGCCGGGCGGGGCGCTTTTGTTTGTGCGGCCCGGTATCGGAAACGAGATATATATCGGTTTGTTACGGGTTTACACGGCGTTGTCGGACGGTGCTTCATTGTGAGACGTTCTCTGGCTTTCTTTTAGGAAGCTGCGACGCATCAGGGCGTTTCATCCGCCATATGGAACGCTGGGCTTGCCGGATTAGAAGGGTTTGCCAATAATGGGCGCGCTTTTTGCTGTTATGACAGGTTTAGCTGGCTCTGCTGGATCAGCAGAAATATGCTTCGTCAATAGCTGGTAGTGGGTTTTTCGGTGCATCTGTAACTAGTTGTCGCATTGAAGAAATATCGACTTCGAGCCTGTCGTTAAAATGCCCGTCATTCGCCGAAGGTCCGTGAGCCACCAATGCGGTGTCACGCCCCCGGCGTCGCTCTCCCCCGAGATTGTCCTTTCGCACATTGGGCGCTTGCTCACTTTGCCACTTGTCGTGCTTTACCGATGGAGTCCTGGAAATGAAGAAGCTCATGCTTATTGGCGCGATGGCGTTGTCCGTGCTCGCCCAGCCGATCTTTGCTGATGAAAAACCGCTGAAAATCGGCATCGAAGCGGCTTACCCTCCGTTCGCTTCCAAGGCTCCGGATGGCAGCATCGTCGGTTTTGACTACGACATCGGCAATGCGCTGTGTGAAGAAATGAAGGTCAAGTGCACTTGGGTCGAGCAGGAATTCGACGGTCTTATCCCGGCACTGAAAGTGCGCAAGATCGACGCGATCCTTTCGTCCATGTCGATCACCGACGACCGCAAGAAGTCTGTGGATTTCACCGGCAAGTACTACAATTCCCCGGCCCGTCTGGTCATGAAAGACGGCACCGTGATCAGCGACAGCCTGGCGGAACTCAAGGGCAAGAAAATCGGCGTGCAGCGCGGTTCGATCCATGAGCGTTTCGCCCGTGAAGTTCTTGCTCCCAAAGGTGTGGAAGTGACGCCGTACGGTTCGCAGAACGAAATCTACCTGGACATCGGTGCGGGTCGTCTGGATGGCACGATTGCCGACGCCACCCTGCTGCAGGACGGCTTCCTGAAGACCGACGCAGGCAAGGGTTACGCGTTCACAGGTCCATCGTTCACCGACCCGAAATACTTCGGTGACGGCATCGGCATCGCCGTGCGCAAGGGTGACAAGGCCAACCTTGAGCGCCTCAATGCTGCCATTGCAGCCATCCGTGCCAACGGCAAGTACAAGGCCATCCAGGACAAATATTTCGACTTCGATATCTACGGCAAGTAAGTCGTCATACCGATCCTGATCAATGGCGCAAACAGAATTGCCTGGCTTGCGCCATTTTTATTCCACGCTTGAGGACCGCACATCATGTTGAAAGGTTACGGAGCTGTCATCCTCGAAGGTGCCTGGCTGACGTTGCAGCTGGCCCTGTCGTCGATGGCTCTGGCGATCGTTCTCGGTCTGATCGGCGTGGCGCTTCGTCTGTCGCCGGTACGCTGGATTGCCTGGCTGGGCGATCTGTACAGCACGGTCATTCGCGGCATTCCCGATCTGGTCCTGATATTGCTGATTTTCTACGGCGGTCAGGACCTGCTCAACCGCGTTGCGCCGCTGCTGGGTTTTGATGACTACATCGATCTTGACCCCTTGCTGGCCGGCATCTGCACTCTGGGCTTCATCTTCGGTGCCTATCTCTCGGAAACCTTTCGCGGTGCGTTCATGGCGATCCCCAAGGGGCAGGCCGAAGCCGGCATGGCGTATGGCCTGAGCAGCGGCAAGGTGTTCTTCCGCATTCTGGTGCCGCAGATGATTCGTCTGGCGATCCCCGGCTTCACCAATAACTGGCTGGTGTTGACCAAGGCCACCGCACTGATTTCCGTGGTCGGCCTGCAGGACATGATGTTCAAGGCCAAGCAGGCGGCCGATGCCACCCGCGAGCCTTTCACCTTCTTTCTGGCGGTTGCAGCGATGTACCTGGTTATTACCAGTGTTTCGCTGCTCGCCTTGCGTTACCTCGAAAAACGCTACTCGGTAGGCGTCAGGGCGGCTGACCTATGATCTTTGACTACAACGTGATCTGGGACAGCCTGCCGCTGTACTTCGACGGCTTGCTGACCACCCTGAAACTGCTGGCGATTTCGCTCGCATTCGGGCTGCTCGCGGCGTTGCCGCTGGGCCTGATGCGGGTCTCGAAAAACCCTTGGGTCAACATGCCTGCCTGGCTGTACACCTATGTGATTCGCGGCACGCCGATGCTGGTCCAGCTGTTCCTGATTTATTACGGGCTGGCCCAGTTCGACGCGGTGCGCGAAAGCTTTTTATGGCCCTGGCTGTCAAGCGCTACGTTTTGTGCCTGTCTGGCATTCACCATCAATACCAGCGCCTACACAGCCGAGATCATTGCTGGCAGCCTCAAGGCCACGCCGGCCGGTGAAATCGAGGCAGCGCGGGCCATGGGCATGTCGAAGGCCAAAATGTATCGGCGCATTCTGCTGCCGTCGGCCTTGCGCCGGGCGCTGCCGCAGTACAGCAACGAGGTCATCATGATGCTGCAGACGACCAGTCTGGCCTCCATCGTGACCCTGATCGACATCACCGGCGCTGCCCGCACGGTCAACGCGCAGTTCTACCTGCCGTTCGAGGCTTACGTTACCGCAGGCGTTTTCTATCTATGCCTGACATTCATTCTGGTGCGGCTGTTCAAAATTGCCGAACGCCGCTGGCTGGGCTATCTGGCCCCACGGAAGGTCTGAAATGCAAAGAATCGATCATGTATTGCCGTGGAGCACCCTCGGCACCGAACGCACGCTGAGTGTCTTTCGTTTCGGCACCGGCGAGCGCAAAGCGTATATTCAGGCCAGTCTGCACGCAGACGAACTGCCCGGCATGCGCACCGCCTGGGAGTTGAAGAAACGCCTGACCGAGCTGGAACAGCAAGGCGCCCTCAAGGGCGTCGTCGAGCTGGTGCCGGTGGCCAATCCGCTGGGGCTGGGGCAGTTGCTGCAAGGCGCACACCAAGGGCGTTTCGAGTTCGGCAGCGGCAAGAATTTCAACCGTGACTTCACCGAGCTGAGCGAGCCGGTCGCCGAGTTGCTGGAAGGCCAGTTGGGCGATGACCCGCGCGCCAATACCCAATTGATTCGTCAGGCGATGATGACTGCACTTGACGGCTTGCCTGCCGCGCAATCGGAGTTGCAGGGCATGCAGCGCATCCTGCTCAAGCATGCCTGCATCGCTGATGTGGTGCTTGACCTGCATTGCGATGCCGATGCCGCGCTGCATATGTATGCCTTGCCGCAGCACTGGCCGCAATGGCGCTCGCTGTCGGCGCACCTGAATATTCAGGTGGCACTGCTGGCCGAGGATTCCGGTGGCAGTTCCTTCGATGAAGCCTGTTCGCTGCCGTGGTTGCGTCTGTCACGGACCTTCCCGCAGGCGCAGATCCCGCTGGCGTGTCTGGCGACCACTATCGAGCTGGGTGGTCAGGCCGACACCGGCAGGCCTCAGGCGCAAGCGCACGCCGAAGGCATTCTGGCGTTTCTGGCCGAGCAGGGTTTCATCAGCGGTGACTGGCCGCAGCCGGCACATCAAGCCTGCGAAGGTATGCCATTCGAAGGCACCGAATTGCTCTATGCGCCGCATCCTGGCGTGGTGACATTCCTGCGTGCCGCAGGCGATAAAGTCGAAGTCGGCGATGCGCTGTTCGAAGTCATCGACCCGCTGTCCGATCAGGTCAGTACCATTTGTGCGAATACTGCCGGGGTGTTGTTTGCCATCGAGCGGCTTCGTTACGCTCAACCAGGTTTCTGGCTGGCCAAAGTGGCGGGGCGCACCGCGCTGCGTCATGGACGTCTGCTCAGTGATTGACCGTTCTGTGGGAACCCAAAGCATGAACAAACTGGAAGTGCAGGACCTGCACAAGCGCTATGGCAGTCACGAAGTGATCAAGGGCGTGTCCCTGACCGCCAAAGCTGGCGATGTCATCAGCATCATCGGCTCCAGCGGCTCGGGCAAAAGCACCTTTCTGCGCTGCATCAACCTGCTCGAACAGCCCCATGCCGGCAAGATCCTGCTCAACAACGAAGAGTTGAAGCTGGTGCCGAACAAGGACGGCGGTCTGAAAGCTGCTGACGCCAGACAGTTGCAGCGCATGCGCTCACGCCTGTCGATGGTGTTTCAGCACTTCAATCTGTGGTCGCACATGACGGCACTGCAGAACATCATCGAAGCGCCGGTTCACGTTCTGGGCGTGTCGAAAAAGGAAGCGCTGGAAAAAGCCGAGCACTATCTGGCCAAGGTCGGCGTGTCCCATCGTAAAGACGCTTATCCAGGGCACATGTCCGGTGGCGAGCAGCAGCGTGTGGCCATTGCCCGCGCGCTGGCGATGGAGCCTGAGGTGATGCTGTTCGACGAGCCCACGTCGGCGCTCGACCCGGAACTGGTCGGTGATGTGCTCAAGGTCATGCAGGGTCTGGCTCAGGAAGGCCGGACCATGGTGGTGGTGACTCACGAAATGGGCTTTGCCCGGGAAGTCTCCAACCAGCTGGTTTTCCTGCACCAGGGTGTGGTTCTGGAGCGTGGCGACCCGCGCGAGGTACTGGCCAACCCGCAGACCGAGCGTCTGCAGCAGTTCCTGTCAGGCAGCCTCAAGTGACGATCGGCATCGCATGGCGATGCCTTTTTACGGCAGAACAGGGCATGCTGCGCGACGCGCGACATGACCTGGATGTTCCAGATCGAGCCATCTTCTGAGGCTCGGCTTTTGCGGCAATACGTATCGGATGTCCCAATGACTGCCCATCGAATAGGTTTTCTCGTCTGGCCTGGCACCAAAGCCCTGACTCTGGCACTTGCCGAGGAAGCCTTGCGTGTCGCTCAGCGCGTTCATCCTGAAGTGGTCTACGAATTGTCGTTTCTACAGGCCGAGGCAGGGGAGCCGACAGCGGTTGCCGGCGCCTGGCAATTGCCGGGCGAGCCCTGGACCGGGCGACTGGACGGTTTTCAGAAGCTGTTTCTGCTCGCCGATGAGCCTCCGGCAGCCGTGGCCCCGGCGCTGGGCAGCGCGCTCAAGCAACTGGTGCGTGCCGGCTGTTCGATTGGCGGGCTGTCGGCGGGCGTTTATCCGCTCGCGCAACTGGGCCTGCTGGACGGCTATCGCGCTGCCGTGCACTGGCGCTGGCAGGACGACTTCGCCGAACGCTTCCCCAAAGTCATCGCCACCAGCCATTTGTTCGACTGGGACCGGGATCGTCTGACCGCCTGCGGTGGCATGTCGGTGCTCGACCTGCTGCTGGCGGTGCTGTCTCGCGATCACGGTGCGGAACTGGCCGGGGCGGTTTCCGAAGAGCTGGTGGTCGAACGCATTCGCGAAGGCGGCGAGCGTCAGCGCATTCCGTTGCAGAACCGTCTGGGCTCCAGCCATCCAAAGCTGACCCAGGCTGTACTGTTGATGGAAGCCAACATCGAAGAGCCGTTGACCACTGACGAAATCGCCCAGCACGTGTGTGTGTCGCGCCGTCAGCTGGAGCGAATCTTCAAGCAGTACCTCAACCGTGTACCCAGTCAGTATTACCTGGAGCTGCGCCTGAACAAGGCGCGTCAGATGTTGATGCAGACCAGCAAATCGATCATCCAGATCGGCCTTTCGTGCGGTTTTTCCTCGGGGCCGCACTTCTCCAGCGCCTACCGCAACTTCTTCGGCGCCACGCCGCGTGAAGACCGCAACCAGCGACGCAGCAGCAGCCCGTTCGAACTTTCGCCGGTGCCTGCCGAGCGCGGTTGATTGTCTTGTCGCGATAGAAGTGCTGCCGCGACAGCTCTGGTCCAGACAGGCCGGCCTCAATCCGTTTAAACTGCGCCTTTGTGACGCAATATGTCGCATTGCCGAAAACCTTGAAAAAACCCGGTTTTGCGCTGTAACAAGTTGTCGCCTGGCGGCAAGGCCGAACACAATTCAGTCCTTACAATCTTCCCATCGCTCGCCAGTTTCAGGCAGGCGTTCCTCATCAGGAGACTCCGATGTCCGTTGAGCATGCTGCGGTGCAACGCGCCGATTTCGACCAGGTAATGGTCCCCAATTACGCCCCGGCCGGGTTCATTCCCGTGCGCGGTGCGGGCTCCCGGGTCTGGGATCAGGCGGGACGCGAACTGGTGGATTTCTCGGGCGGGATCGCCGTCAACGTATTGGGCCACTGCCATCCGGCGCTGGTCGGTGCCTTGACCGAGCAGGCCAATAATCTCTGGCATGTGTCCAACGTCTTCACCAACGAGCCAACCCTGCGTCTGGCCAAAAAGCTGGTGGATTCGACCTTCGCCGAGCGCGTGTTCTTCTGTAACTCGGGCGCTGAAGCCAACGAGGCGGCCTTCAAGCTGGCGCGCCGAGTGGCGCACGACCTGCACGGCCCTGAAAAATACGAAATCATTGCGGCCGTAAACAGTTTCCACGGGCGCACCCTGTTTACCGTCAGCGTCGGTGGTCAGCCGAAGTACTCCGATGGTTTCGGGCCGAAAATCACCGGCATCAGCCATGTGCCGTACAACGACCTTGAAGCGTTGAAAGCGGCTGTTACCGACAAGACCTGCGCCGTGGTGCTGGAGCCGATTCAGGGCGAAGGCGGCGTGTTGCCGGGCCAGCTGGAATACCTGCAAGGCGCGCGCAAACTGTGTGACGAGCACAACGCGTTGCTGGTGTTCGACGAAGTGCAGAGCGGCATGGGCCGTAGCGGTCATCTGTTCGCCTACATGCATTACGGCGTGACCCCGGACATCCTTTCCAGCGCTAAAAGTATCGGTGGCGGCTTCCCGCTGGCGGCCATGCTGACCACTGAAAAACTTGCCAAACATTTTGCGGTCGGCGTTCACGGCACAACGTACGGCGGCAACCCGCTGGCCTGCGCGGTCGGTGAAGCGGTGATCGATGTCGTCAATACGCCTGAAGTGCTGGCTGGCGTGCAGCGCAAGCATCAGCAATTCAAGACCCGCCTGGAGAGCATCGGCCAGCAGTACGGCGTGTTCACCGAAGTGCGCGGCCTGGGCCTGTTGATCGGCTGCGTGCTGTCCAACGCCTGGAAAGGCAAGGCCAAGGACATTTTCAACGCCGCTGAAGCCCAGGATCTGATGATTCTGCAGGCCGGTCCCGACGTGATCCGTTTCGCGCCGAGCCTGGTGATTGAAGACGCAGACATCGAAGAAGGCCTGAACCGCTTCGAACGTGCCATCGCCAAGCTGACGTCCTGATTCATCCGCTTTATACCGGTGTCTGCCTGACCGGCAAACACCGGACATTTTCCTGTGCTGTGCGGCATGATGCCGTGTGGTGCTTTTACCAGTGCCGGTCGCAAATGCCGGTCGATCTACAAGGAGTGGCACCATGCTGGTGATGCGCCCTGCGCAAATGGCTGATCTGGCCGAGGTTCAACGCCTCGCTGCCGACAGCCCTATCGGTGTCACGTCCTTGCCCGACGATGCTGGCCGCCTGACCGACAAGATCGGCTCGTCGGAGGCATCGTTCGCCGCCGAGGTCAGCTTCAACGGCGAAGAAACCTACTTCTTCGTGCTCGAAGACAGCGAAAGCGGCAAGCTGGTGGGCTGCTCGGGCATTGTTGCTTCGGCGGGCTACTCCGAGCCGTTTTACAGTTTTCGCAACGAAACCTTCGTGCATGCTTCCCGCGAACTGAAGATCCATAACAAAATTCATGTTCTGTCCCAGTGTCACGACCTGACCGGTAACAGCCTGCTGACCAGTTTCTACGTGGTCCCGGAGCTGGTCGGCACGGCATGGTCGGAGCTCAATTCGCGCGGCCGTCTGCTGTTTGTCGCCAGTCACCCCGAGCGCTTTGCCGATTCGGTGGTCACCGAGATCGTCGGTTACAGCGACGAACAGGGAGATTCGCCGTTCTGGGATGCCATCGGGCGCAACTTCTTCGATCTTAACTACGCCGCTGCCGAGCGCCTGTGCGGGCTGAAAAGCCGGACCTTCCTCGCCGAGCTGATGCCGCATTACCCGATCTACGTGCCATTGCTGCCTGACGCTGCGCAGGAGGCCATGGGCCAGGTGCATCCGCGTGCGCAGATCACCTTCGACATCCTGATGCGCGAAGGCTTTGAAACCGACCATTACATCGACATCTTCGACGGTGGCCCGACCCTGCATGCCAAGGTATCCGGAATCCGGTCCATCGCGCAGAGCCGTCTGGTGCCGGTCAAGGTCGAAACTGCGCAAAGCAGCGATGTCGGCACAGGCGGGCGTCTTTATCTGGTTGCCAACGGCCTGTTGCAGGATTACCGCGCGGTGCTCCTGGAACTGGACTGGGCACCTGGCAGACCGGTGGTGCTGAGCCTCCAGGCCGCCGAAGCACTGGGCGTTGGTGAAGGTGCCAGTGTGCGGATCGTCGCGGTCTGAGCCAGACGTTCGATAGCCGATTAGCGAGTTTCAAGGCTCTCGATGAGCCGCTGAGGAGATAACATGATCGTTCGTCCTGTACGCAGCAGTGACCTGCCTGCGCTGATCGAGCTGGCGCGCAGCACCGGTGCCGGTCTGACGACACTGCCCGCCAATGAGCAGCGTCTCGCGCACCGGGTAGGCTGGGCTGAAAAGACCTTTCGCGGAGAAGCCGAGCGCGGCGATGCCGACTATCTGTTCGTGCTTGAAGATGACGATGGCCGGGTGGTCGGTATCTCTGCCATCGCTGGGGCGGTCGGCCTGCGCGAGCCCTGGTACAACTATCGGGTCGGCCTCACGGTCAGTGCGTCGCAGGAACTGAACATCTACCGGGAAATCCCGACCCTGTTCCTGGCCAACGACCTGACCGGCAATTCCGAGCTGTGCTCGCTGTTCCTGCACAGCGATTCACGCAATGGTCTCAATGGCCGCCTGCTGTCCAAGGCGCGCATGCTGTTTATCGCCGAATTTCCAAAGCTGTTCGGTAACAAGATCATTGCCGAGATGCGTGGCATGTCCGACGAGAATGGCCGGTCGCCGTTCTGGGAAAGTCTGGGTCGGCATTTCTTCAAGATGGAATTCAGTCAGGCCGATTACCTGACCGGCGTTGGCAACAAGGCGTTCATTGCCGAGCTGATGCCCAAATTTCCGCTTTATAGCTGCTTTCTTTCCGAAGACGCACGCAATGTGATCGGCCGCGTGCATGCCGACACCGAGCCTGCGCTGACCATGCTCAAGGGCGAAGGGTTCTCGTATCAGGGTTACGTCGACATCTTCGATGCTGGGCCTGCCATCGAGTGCGAAACCGGCAAGATTCGCGCAATCAAGGACAGTCAGGCGCTGGTACTGGCCATCGGCACGCCAGGTGACGATGCGCCGCAGTTCCTGATTTACAACCGCAAGCGTGAAGACTGCCGCATTACGGTAGGCGCTGCGCGTTTCGCCGCCGGTACGCTGGTGGTTGCGCCACAAACCGCCAAGCGGCTGCGCATGAGTGCAGGCGACAACGTGCGCGCCGTGCCTTTGTCTGCGGCGCGGGAGGGCGTTTGATGAGTACCCTTTATATTGCAGGTGCATGGCAGGCCGGGCAGGGCGAGCTATTCCATTCGTTGAGCCCGGTGAGCCAGCAGACGCTATGGTCCGGGCAAAGCGCTACGGCAGAACAAGTCGATTACGCTGTGCAGGCTGCGCGTCAGGCATTTCCCGGCTGGGCGCTGCTGTCTCTGGATCAGCGTATCGCGGTGCTGGAAGCCTTCTCTGCACGTCTCAAGCATCACGCCGACGCGCTGGCGCACTGCATCGGTGAAGAAACCGGCAAGCCTTTGTGGGAGTCGGCGACCGAAGTAACCAGCATGGTCAACAAGATTGCCATCTCGGTGCAGAGCTATCGCGAACGAACCGGCGAAAAGAGCGGGCCGCTGGGCGATGCCACAGCAGTATTGCGCCATAAGCCACATGGCGTGGTCGCGGTGTTCGGGCCGTACAACTTTCCTGGTCATCTGCCTAACGGGCACATCGTTCCGGCCTTGCTGGCGGGCAATACGGTAGTGTTCAAGCCCAGCGAACTGACGCCGAAAGTCGCCGAACTGACCGTCAAGTGCTGGATCGAAGCCGGGTTGCCTGCCGGTGTTCTCAACCTGCTGCAAGGCGGTCGCGAAACCGGTATTGCACTGGCTGCCAACCCAGGCATCGACGGGCTGTTCTTTACCGGGTCAAGCCGCACCGGTGACGCGCTGCACCAGCAGTTCGCCGGGCGCCCCGAGAAGATTCTCGCGCTGGAAATGGGCGGTAACAATCCACTGATCGTTGATCAGGTTCAGGACATCGACGCAGCGGTTTACACCATCATTCAGTCGGCATTCATTTCCGCAGGCCAGCGCTGCACCTGCGCGCGTCGCCTGTTGGTGCCCGAGGGCGACTGGGGCGATGCCTTGCTGGCGCGATTGGTTGCCGTCAGCGCGACTATCGAGGTGGGGGCGTTCGATCAGCAGCCGTCTCCGTTCATGGGCTCGGTCATTTCGCTGGAGGCCGCGCGCTCCTTGCTCGACGCGCAGCGCAACCTGCTCGCCAACGGCGCAGTGACCTTGCTGGAAATGCGTCAGCCGCAGCCCGGCGCGGCGCTGCTGACGCCGGGCATTGTGGATGTCAGCGCGGTCGCCGAGCGGCCTGACGAAGAGCTGTTCGGCCCGCTGTTGCAGGTCATCCGCTACGCCGGTTTCGACGCCGCCATCGCCGAAGCCAACGCCACTCGCTATGGCCTGGCGGCAGGTTTGCTCTCGGACTCCGAAGCACGCTATCAGCAGTTCTGGCTGCACAGCCGCGCCGGGATCGTCAACTGGAACAAACAGCTGACCGGCGCCGCCAGCAGCGCACCGTTCGGCGGAGTCGGAGCCTCGGGAAACCACCGCGCCAGCGCCTATTACGCAGCCGACTATTGCGCCTATCCGGTGGCTTCGCTGGAGACGGGCAGCCTGACCCTGCCGTCGACACTGACCCCCGGCATCAGGCTGAGCTGACAGGGTGCGCACGATTGCTTATAAAAACAGATCCACGGAGCCTTGCCGATGAAGTCCTGTGAAGTGAATTTTGACGGTCTGGTCGGGCCAACCCACAACTACGGCGGGTTGTCCTACGGTAATGTCGCCTCCCAGAGTAACAGCCAGCAATGCGCAAACCCGCGTGAAGCGGCGCTGCAAGGCCTGGCGAAAATGAAGGCGCTGATGGACCTGGGTTTTACCCAGGGCGTGCTGGCACCGCAGGAACGCCCTGATGTGGCCGGTTTGCGGCAGCTGGGTTTCACCGGCAGCGATGAACAGGTGATTGAAAAAGCCGCCCGTCAGGACATGCCATTGCTGGTTGCCAGTTGCTCGGCGTCGAGCATGTGGGTGGCCAACGCGGCGACGGTCAGCCCCAGTGCCGACACGGTAGATGGGCGCGTGCATTTCACGGCGGCCAACCTCAACTGCAAATACCATCGCAGCATCGAGCACCCGACCACCAGCCGCGTGCTGGGGGCGATGTTTGCCGATGCAAAGCATTTTGCCCATCACCCTGCGTTGCCGCCAGTCGCGCAGTTCGGTGACGAAGGCGCGGCCAACCACACCCGTTTCTGTCAGGACTACGGCCAGCCCGGTGTGGAGTTTTTCGTTTTTGGCCGCAGTGCGTTCGATACCCGCTACCCGGCACCGCAAAAGTATCCGGCCCGCCAGACCCTGGAAGCGTCACGAGCTGTTGCGCGTTTGCATGGCTTGAGCGAGGGCGGCGTGGTTTATGCTCAGCAGAACCCGGCGGTCATTGATCAGGGTGTGTTTCATAACGATGTGATCGCGGTCGGTAACGGTGAGGTGCTGTTCTATCACGAGGATGCATTCCTCAACACCGAGCCGATGCTCAATGAGCTGCGCGCCAAACTCGGCCGTGTCGGTGGGCAGTTGCGGGCGATTTGTGTGCCGCGTGCCGAAGTCTCGGTGCAGGATGCGGTGCGCTCTTACCTGTTCAATAGCCAGTTGTTGTCACGCCCGGACGGCTCGATGCTGCTGATCGTGCCGCAGGAGTGTCAGGCCAATGCGAGCGTCTGGGCTTATCTGCAGCGATTGATTGCCGATGACGGCCCGGTTGCCCAGGTCAAAGTGTTCGACCTCAAGCAAAGCATGCAGAACGGCGGCGGCCCTGCCTGCCTGCGACTGCGTGTGGCGCTCAAGGAAACCGAGCTGGCAGCGGTGAACCCAGGCGTGATCATGACCGCGCCCCTGTATGACACGCTGACGCAATGGGTCGACAGGCACTACCGTGATCGCATGAGTGAAAACGATCTGGCCGATCCCCGATTGCTGACCGAATGCCGTACGGCATTGGATGAACTGACGCAAATCCTTAAACTGGGTGCCGTCTATCCGTTTCAACTGAATTGAAACACCCTGCGCGCCGGGCAAATGTCTGGCGCATGATTTCTTTATCTAGAGCATTCCGACTATGAGCGACGCCCTGCAACTGATCCTTGAAGACACCGATGGCACCCAGCTGGAAACCTCTTGCACCCGCGTTGCCATTATCTGGCAGGGCAAGGAACTGTGGATTCAGCAGGATGGCCGTGGCCAATTGCTGATCGGCGTTGACGTCGAAGAAGACGATGCCGAGTACGCCAACCTGCTGCTGCGCCCGTTGGCAACCAACCTGGTCAGCCTGCAACTGGAAATGGAACCGGCCGACGCAGGTGCCGACGAAGACGGTCACGTTCACGGCCCTGACTGCAACCACTAAGGAAGTTGCCCTATGCTCGCCCTCGGCAAACTGCTTGAACTGACCCTGGCTGGACGTGAGCCAGCGGAAAAGACTCAACTGACCGTCGAAGGCGTGCGAATGCGATGGATGGGCGAGGGGGCTCTGGAGGTTCGCCCGCCGGAGGTTCGTGACAATGGCACGGACCTGCTGCTCTCCGCCGGTATTCATGGCAACGAGACTGCACCCGTCGAGCTGCTGGATGAACTGATCCGCAGCATCGCGCGCGGCGACCTTAAACCGCGCGCACGTATCCTGTTTCTGTTCGGCAATCCCGACGCCATGCGGCGTGGTACCCGGTTTGTCGAGCAGGACGTCAATCGGCTGTTCAACGGTCGTCACGAGCAAAGCGGCGGTGCAGAAGCCCTGCGTGCCTGCGAGCTGGAGCACCTGGCCGCCAGCTTTTTCAGCCTGCCGGATCGCTACCGCCTGCATTACGACCTGCACACTGCCATTCGCGGTTCGAAGATCGAGCAGTTCGCGCTGTACCCGTGGAAAGAAGGCCGTCAGCACTCGCGTCTCGAACTGGCCCGGCTGCGTGCTGCGGGGATGAGTGCGGTGTTGTTGCAGAACAAGCCGTCCATTGTGTTCAGCGCCTATACCTACGATCAACTGGGTGCCGAGGCCTTCACTCTGGAACTGGGCAAGGCCCGGCCGTTCGGCCAGAACCAACAGGTCAACCTTGCGCCGCTGCGTTTGCGTCTGGAGCAGATCATCGAAGGCCGCGAGCCCGAGCTGGATGAAAATCTTGAGGGGTTGCAACTGTTCAGCGTGGCACGCGAAGTCATCAAGCGTACCGATGCATTCACGTTCAACCTTGCCGATGCTGTAGAAAACTTCTCACCGCTGGAAAAGGGCTACGTGCTGGCCGAAGACGCGGGCGGTTCACGCTGGGTGGTAGAGGAGGAGGGCGCGAGGATCATCTTCCCCAACCCGAAAGTCAAAAACGGCCTGCGGGCGGGGATTCTGATTGTGCCGACTGATGCGGGTAGCCTTGGCTGATCGCCTGGCACCCTCAAGATCGGACGCAGAGCGTCCAGAACGGCATTCCCACGCTGGAGCGTGAGGAACGATAGGTGTCCGGGAGAACACCTATCGTGCCAATGCTCCGCGTTGGCATGCAGTTCGTGACGCTCTGCGTCACACCTACGCGTTTCAGCAGGCCGCTTTTTGCTGAGCGTCCAGGCGACGCAGGCTGCGTACCTTGTTCAAGGTGTCAGCGCAGGTCTTCGCCGCTTCTTCGCCTTTGTGCGAGAAGTGATCGAAGAAGAACTTCTGGTGTTCTTCGCCCGCATGGAAGTGGTGCGGTGTAAGGACCACGGAAAACACCGGTACTTCGGTTTCCAGCTGGACCTGCATCAGCGCACTGACCACTGACTGTGCAACGAATTCATGGCGATAGATGCCGCCGTCCACTACCAGTGCAGCGCCGACGATGCCAGCGTAGCGGCCGGTATTGGCCAGCAGTTTTGCATGCAGCGGAATTTCGAAGGCACCGCCCACTTCAAAGATGTCGATGTCACTTTCCGCATAGCCATGATTGGCCATCTCGGCGATAAAACCTTTACGGCTTTGATCGACAATATCCTTGTGCCAGCAGGCCTGGATAAAGGCGACGCGTTCGTTCGGGTGGCTTTTGCTTTTGCTGTCGATTGCAGTAGGTTGCACGTGTTCTGACTCCTGTTTATAGAAAAAACAGGGCGTTTGGATCGAAAGGGATTCAAGTCGCGTAGGAAAGCCTCCTGAACGATGTCGTTCATGATGAGGTTTTGCAGACGTTCTTGCAGACACCAATCCCGCTCTCTCTTCATCCGGACTATGACCGTCGGCCCCGGAATCACACCGGGTCTGCTGACCTTGCCGATCGCCAGCCAAAGCTGCGACCCCCAAGCGCTCGCGGGCTAGACGCATTGCGCGCCATTACCGCCGGTGGGGAATTGCACCCCGCCCTGAGAACGTTGCCGGCACTTTACGTGGCCGGCGCGGGATTTTTATCACAGTTCGCTGGATCATGCATGGACACTTTCGTACGGTGCACCTACCTTTTTCTTATAAGGGCACGGAGTATCGAGAGCGGCGGTGCTTGATTATCATGTACCGCGGCCTCAGTAATGCCTTGTTGCAAGCCAAAGGTTGCATGCATTATCGATCTTCAACTTCAGGGAGCTTTTTCGTGACTGTCATCGATCTGCGCAGCGACACAGTGACTCTGCCTACGGCCGGCATGCTCGATGCCATGGCAAGTGCGCCCGTTGGCGATGACGTCTACGGTGAGGACCCAACCGTCAACCTGCTCGAAGCGACGCTCGCCGAGCGCCTCGGGTTTGATGCCGCGCTGTTTGTCCCGTCAGGCACCATGAGTAATCTGCTGGCACTGATGGCGCACTGTGAGCGTGGCGATGAATACATCGTTGGCCAGCAGGCACACACGTATAAGTACGAAGGCGGCGGTGCAGCGGTGCTGGGTTCCATCCAGCCGCAGCCACTGGACGTGCAGGCCGATGGCTCGCTGGACCTGAAGCAGGTGCTCGACGCCATCAAGCCCGATGACTTTCACTTTGCCCGCACACGCCTGCTGGCCCTGGAAAACACCATGCAGGGCAAGGTGCTACCGTTGGAATACCTGGCTGCCGCACGCACACTGACGCTGGAAAAAGGCCTCGCCCTTCATCTGGACGGCGCACGGCTGTACAACGCATCGGTCAGGCTGGGCGTCGATGTCCGCGAGATTACCCGGCACTTCGATTCTGTTTCGGTGTGCCTTTCCAAGGGCCTGGGCGCACCGATCGGCTCGGTAATGTGCGGATCGCAGCCATTGATCGCCAGAGCGCGTCGCCTGCGCAAGATGCTCGGTGGCGGCATGCGTCAGGCCGGAGGGCTGGCTGCCGCAGGGCTCTACGCGCTGGATCATCAGGTCGAGCGGCTGGCGGATGACCATGCCAATGCTGCGTTTCTGGCCGAAGGCCTGAGCGGGCTCGGCTACGCTGTCGAGCCGGTGCAGACCAACATGGTCTACGTGCAGATCGGTGAGCGCGCTGCATCACTCAAGGCGTTCTGCGCCGAGCGTGGCATCGTGCTCACAGCCGCGGCGCGGCTGCGCATGGTGACCCATCTGAATGTGTCGCGCGCACAGGTTGAACAGGTCATCGCTGCATTTGCAGCCTTTGAACACTCATGAGATGACGATAATCCAGTTACTTGTTTCTATCGCACAAACACACTGTACCGAGGGCGCAACGCCTATATAATGCGGCCCTTTGCCGTCGCTACGTCATTTGACGTTTTGCACTTGCCTCTGGCCGCAGTCTCCGTGGAAGAACCTATGAAAAGCGCAGAAATCCGTGAAGCCTTCCTTGGCTTCTTCGAAGAGCAAGGCCACACCCGTGTCGCTTCAAGCTCCTTGATTCCGGGCAATGACCCAACCCTGCTGTTCACCAACGCAGGCATGAACCAGTTCAAGGATTGCTTCCTGGGCCAGGAAAAACGCGCCTACACCCGCGCCGTTACCAGTCAGAAATGCGTGCGTGCCGGTGGCAAGCACAATGACCTGGAAAACGTCGGCTATACCGCTCGTCACCACACTTTTTTCGAAATGCTGGGCAACTTCAGCTTCGGTGACTATTTCAAGCGTGATGCCATCACCTACGCCTGGACCTTCCTGACCTCCGAGAAATGGCTGAACCTGCCCAAGGAAAAGCTTTGGGTCACGGTCTACGCGACCGACGACGAAGCCTACGACATCTGGACCAAAGAGATCGGCGTGCCTGCCGAGCGCATGGTTCGTATCGGCGACAACAAAGGCGCGCCTTACGCCTCCGATAACTTCTGGACCATGGGCGATACCGGACCATGCGGTCCTTGCAGCGAGATTTTCTTCGATCACGGCCCGGAAATCTGGGGTGGCCCGCCAGGCTCGCCGGAAGAAGACGGTGACCGTTACATCGAAATCTGGAACAACGTATTCATGCAGTTCAACCGGACTGCAGATGGCGTACTGCACCCGCTGCCAGCGCCGTCGGTCGATACCGGCATGGGCCTGGAGCGTGTCAGTGCGGTTCTGCAACACGTACATTCCAACTACGAAATCGACCTGTTCCAGAGCCTGCTGGCTGCGTCGGCCAAGGCCATCGGTTGCAGCAATGACAACCAGGCTTCGCTGAAAGTCGTGGCGGACCACATCCGCTCGTGCGGCTTCCTGATCGCAGACGGCGTGCTGCCTTCCAACGAAGGTCGTGGCTATGTGCTGCGCCGCATCATTCGGCGCGCCTGCCGTCACGGTAACAAGCTGGGCGCTAAAGGCAGTTTCTTCTACCAGATCGTTGCCGCGCTGGTGGCCGAAATGGGCTCTGCGTTCCCTGAGCTGGTGCAACAGCAGTCGCATATCGAGCGCGTGCTGAAAGGTGAAGAAGAACAATTCGCCAAGACCCTTGAACAGGGTCTGAAAATTCTTGAACAGGATCTGGCTGACCTCAAAGGCACCGTGGTGCCGGGTGAAGTCGTGTTCAAGCTGTACGACACCTACGGTTTCCCGATGGACCTGACAGGTGACATCGCCCGCGAGCGCAACCTGACTCTGGACGAAGCCGGCTTCGAGCGTGAAATGGACGCCCAGCGCGTGCGCGCCCGTTCGGCCAGCTCGTTTGGCATGGACTACAACAGCCTGGTCAAGGTCGACGTCGCTACGCAGTTCACCGGTTACTCTGCAACGACTGGCAGCGCCAGCGTTGTGGCGCTGTATAAAGAAGGTCAGTCGGTCACTCACCTGAATGAAGGCGAAGAGGGCGTGGTGATTCTCGACACCACCCCGTTCTATGCCGAATCGGGCGGTCAGATCGGCGACAGCGGTTTCCTGCATGCCGGTGATGTGCGTTTCGATGTCAGTGACACCACCAAGACTGGCGGTGCGTTCCTGCACCACGGTGTTGTGGCCTCCGGCAGCCTGAGCGTCGGCACCCAGGTTGAAACACAGGTGGCCGATGAAGTTCGCGATGCAACCAAATTGAACCATTCGGCCACTCACTTGCTGCACGCCGCATTGCGTCAGGTGCTGGGTGAGCATGTTCAACAGAAAGGCTCGCTGGTCGACAGTCAGCGCCTGCGCTTTGACTTCAGCCATTTCGAGGCGATCAAGCCCGAGCAACTGCGCGCGCTGGAAGATATAGTCAACGCAGAGATTCGCAAGAACACCGAGGTAATGACCGAAGAAACCGATATCGACACGGCGAAGAAGAAGGGTGCCATGGCGCTGTTCGGCGAAAAGTACGGCGACAGTGTTCGCGTACTGAGCATGGGCGGCGAGTTTTCCGTCGAGCTGTGTGGTGGCATTCACGCCAGCCGCACCGGTGACATCTCGCTGTTCAAGATCGTCAGTGAAGGCGGTGTGGCAGCAGGTGTACGGCGTATCGAGGCGGTTACCGGTGCTGCTGCGCTGGCCTGGCTGAATGCGGCCGAAGATCAACTCAAGGAAGTCGCGACGCTGGTCAAAGGCAATCGCGACAACCTGCTGGACAAGCTGACGGCTGTGCTTGAGCGCAACCGTCTGCTGGAAAAACAACTGGAACAACTACAAGCCAAGGCAGCCAGTGCCGCCGGCGACGACCTGTCGTCTGCCGCGCTGGATGTCAAAGGGGTCAAGGTCCTGGCTACGCGCCTGGATGGCCAGGACGGCAAGGCGCTGCTGGCGCTTGTCGACCAGTTGAAGAACAAGCTCGGCCGCGCAGTGATCCTGCTCGGCAGTGTTCATGAGGACAAGGTTGTCTTGGTCGCAGGCGTGACCAAGGACCTGACTGGCCAACTCAAAGCCGGTGATTTGATGAAGCAGGCGGCTGCCGCTGTCGGCGGTAAAGGCGGTGGGCGTCCTGATATGGCTCAAGGCGGTGGTGTCGATGCAGGTGCGCTGGATTCAGCGCTGGCACTGGCCGTTCCTTTTGTAGAGCAGGGTATCTGAGTCGAGTCTGCAGGCCTGTCGATTGCCGGCAGGCCTTGCAAGGATTTGAATGGGTTAATAGGTGCTCTTAACGGGTTCTGAGGCGGCTTTGAGATGGCTTTAATCGTACAGAAATTTGGCGGCACCTCGGTGGGCTCTGTAGAGCGCATCGAGCAGGTGGCCGACAAGGTCAAGAAATTCCGTGAGGCTGGAGACGACCTGGTGGTCGTGCTGTCAGCCATGAGCGGCGAAACCAACCGTTTGATCGAGCTGGCCAGGCAGATCAGTGATCAGCCGGTTCCCCGTGAACTGGACGTGATCGTCTCCACGGGCGAGCAGGTCACCATCGCGCTGCTGGCGATGGCGCTGATGAAGCGTGGTGTGCCTGCGGTGTCCTACACCGGCAATCAGGTCCGTATCCTCACCGACAGCGCGCACAACAAGGCGCGCATCCTGCAGATCGACGACCAGAAGATCCGCTCCGACCTGAAAGCCGGTCGTGTAGTGGTGGTCGCCGGTTTCCAGGGCGTCGATGAGCACGGCAACATCACCACCCTCGGCCGTGGTGGCTCGGACACGACCGGTGTTGCGCTTGCCGCAGCGCTGAAAGCTGACGAGTGCCAGATCTACACTGACGTCGATGGTGTGTACACCACCGACCCGCGTGTCGTATCGCAGGCTCAGCGCCTCGACAAGATCACCTTCGAAGAGATGCTGGAAATGGCCAGCCTCGGGTCCAAGGTGCTGCAGATCCGAGCGGTCGAGTTCGCCGGCAAATACAACGTCCCGCTGCGCGTTCTGCACAGCTTCAAAGAGGGGCCGGGCACCCTCATTACAATCGATGAAGAGGAATCCATGGAACAGCCGATCATTTCCGGCATCGCCTTCAACCGCGATGAAGCCAAGCTGACCATCCGTGGTGTGCCAGACACCCCCGGCGTAGCGTTCAAGATTCTCGGCCCGATCAGCGCGGCCAATATCGAAGTCGACATGATCGTGCAGAATGTTTCGCACGATAACACCACCGATTTCACCTTCACGATCCATCGCAACGACTATCAGGCGGCCTTGCAGGTGCTTGAGGCTACCGCGCGTGAAATCAGCGCGCGTGAGGTTTCCGGCGATACCAAGATCGCCAAGGTGTCCATTGTCGGCGTCGGCATGCGCTCGCACGCAGGCGTTGCCAGCCGTATGTTTGAAGCATTGGCCAAGGAGAGTATCAATATACAGATGATCTCCACGTCGGAAATCAAGGTTTCCGTGGTCATCGAAGAGAAGTATCTGGAGTTGGCTGTGCGCGCGTTGCACACGGCTTTTGAGCTGGATGCTCCGCGGCAGGGTGAGTGATCCTGTCGTCGAAGGGCGCGGTCTTACCGCGTCTTTCGGGTGCTGCGCAGAAAGGCTGTGGTTTTCTTTGCGTTAGTCGATACACAGGTAAGGGTTGTGGCCTTGTGCTACAGGTCGATGCCTACTGGTTTGCAGACTGTTGTCCCTGAATAAAGGCGTAAGGAGAAAAGTATGCTGATTCTGACTCGTCGGTGCGCGGAAAGCCTGATCATTGGTGACGGTGAGATTACCGTGACCGTGCTCGGAGTGAAGGGTAATCAGGTGCGTATTGGTGTCAATGCGCCCAAGGAAGTCGCTGTCCACCGTGAAGAGATTTACCTTCGCATCAAGAAAGAGAAGGACGAAGAACCAAGCCATTAATTTTTATTGAATTTTTGGTTTGCAAACGGGGAAAAGGGTGGTTATTATACGCCCCGTGTTGCGGAGAGCTGGCCGAGTGGCCGAAGGCGCTCCCCTGCTAAGGGAGTACACCTCAAAAGGGTGTCGGGGGTTCGAATCCCCCGTTCTCCGCCATTATTTATGTAGTGCGTAAGATTGGGCTTGATCGGTAAGTTGTTGAATTTACTAGAAAAAGTGCTTGACTAAACAATTTTACGACCTATAATGCGCGGCACCAACACATGCACTCGTAGCTCAGCTGGATAGAGTACTCGGCTACGAACCGAGCGGTCACAGGTTCGAATCCTGTCGAGTGCACCATTTAAAGTTGTTTGAAGTGTTGTAAGTAATTACAAGGTTTCCGATAACTGGCTCCAACCAGAGGTGATCTGGTCTAAAAACACCAATGCACTCGTAGCTCAGCTGGATAGAGTACTCGGCTACGAACCGAGCGGTCACAGGTTCGAATCCTGTCGAGTGCAC
>NZ_JAWHOO010000012.1:120549-181619 GCF_032586855.1 Pseudomonas syringae group sp. J254-4
CATACAACGAAAAGCCCACATCGAAAGATGTGGGCTTTTTGCTTTCTAGCGTTTTCCTTTAACGCATCCATTCTCGTCAAATGTCACATTATTGCTGCGACCCTTTTTCTGGTTGTACACGTAATGTGATTCGCCATTACGGTTGGTGACTTTGTCCGGGCGCCCCAGCAGGCTCTCAACATCACGCTGCGTCATGCCGGGAGGTGTGCGCTGGTTGATGATCGCTGCCCGACGCTGTTCGGCGCTCAGGCGGTTGCCGCAACCATCATCGCGTGTGCCGACCACCACCAGTTTCTGGCGCGTGGGTTTTCGGTGTGTTGGCGCTGAAAGGTTTGCGGGCGGAAGCAGGTCGATGTTGGTTCCCGGTGGTGCATTGAAGGCCCTCTGCATGCGGGTGCTGTGGCCTTCGGGGCAGCCGAGGGTAGTGAACATGATCTTTCCGGAAGCGTCCTCGCAGCGATGAACAGTGCTGGCGGTTGCAGGTGCAGGAGCGCAGAGTAGAGCGCTCCACAGGGATAGATGAACGGCTGTGCGCATGCTCAAGTCCTCCATGACAGGGTGTCGTGCAAGCCTAGCCGCAGCCTCTGTGGGCGGCGAGCGCGTTTTCTTGGCTGAATGTGACGTCGAAGCCGGGCTGGCTAACAGAGTTGTGCAGGTTTGCGCTGCAAACGGTTGTTATAAGCTGAATTTCTCGCATGCGCTTCTCTAAAAGCGGTGTATCATTGCGCCCGTCAGCTCCGCCGGGGCTTGTGGAACACCTCCATGGACTTACCCAGTCGTTACTCAATAATGTTTTTCAACAATCATGAATTAACTGATTGATCTCCCGGCGTGCTCCGCTGCTGGGAGTGGAGTTCGCCTATGACCGAAAGAGAAGTAAAAAAAACGCAGGAAAGCTTGCAGGATCGCCTGGCTCAGGTTGTCGATCTGCTGCAGCGCCAGCGTATTGTTGAAGACCTGACCCATCGTCAGGAAGGTCAGCATCAGGACCGTGTAGAAAACCTGGTTCACCGGCAGAACCTCGTCGAGTTGCAACGCAAGCTCGAAGACCTTCACTCTGCCGACGTTGCCTATATCCTCGAAGCCCTGCCTCTGGAAGATCGTCTGACCGTATGGCAGCTGGTCAAGGCCGAGCGCGACGGCGACATTCTTCTTGAAGTATCCGATTCCGTTCGTGAAACCCTGATCGCCGACATGGATGATCACGAGTTGCTCGCGGCGGCACGGGACATGGACGCCGACGAACTGGCCGACCTTGCTCCCGAGTTGCCCCGCGATGTCGTTCACGAGCTGATGGAGGCACTGGATTCACAACAGCGTGAGCGCGTCCGTTCGGCTTTGTCCTATGACGAGGATCAGGTCGGTGCGCTGATGGACTTCGAGATGGTGACGATTCGTGAGGACGTCAGCCTTGAAGTCGTGCTGCGCTACCTGCGCAGGTTGAAAGAGCTGCCGGGCCACACCGACAAACTGTTTGTGGTCGACTCCGAAGGCGTGCTCAAGGGCGTGCTGCCGATCAAGCGCCTGCTGGTCAATGACCCGGAGAAGCAGGTTGGCGAAGTCATGGCCAACGATCCGGTCAGCTTTCACCCGGAAGACGATGCCTACGATGCTGCGCAGGCCTTCGAGCGTTACGACCTGATCTCCACGCCGGTCGTGGACAAGAACGGCAAGCTGATCGGCCGTCTGACCATCGATGAAATGGTTGACCTGATTCGTGAGGAGAGCGAAAGCGAAGTCCTCAACATGGCGGGTCTGCGCGAAGAAGAAGATATCTTCGCGTCGGTATGGCGTTCCCTGCGTAACCGTTGGGCCTGGCTGGCAGTCAATCTGGTGACGGCCTTCCTGGCTTCGCGCGTGATTGGCTTGTTCGAAGGCTCCATCGAGAAGCTGGTGGCACTCGCTGCGCTGATGCCTATCGTGGCCGGGATTGGTGGCAACTCCGGTAATCAGACCATCACCATGATCGTGCGCGCGATGGCGCTGGATCAGGTCAATACCGGTAATACCGCCCGCCTGCTGCGCAAGGAACTGGCTGTCGGCTTGATCAACGGTCTGCTCTGGGGCGGGGTGATCGGCGTGGTCGCCTACATGCTGTATGGCAGTTGGTCGCTAGGCGTGGTCATGACCGCGGCCATGACACTCAACCTGTTGCTGGCGGCGCTGATGGGCGTTTCCATCCCTATGGCGCTGGCGCGCCTGGGACGAGACCCTGCCATGGGTGCAAGCGTCATGATTACAGCGATGACCGACAGCGGCGGCTTCTTCATCTTCCTGGGGCTGGCAACGATCTTTCTGCTCTAAGCTCTGCCTCAAGACAAGCTCTTAAAATAAAAAAAACCGCCATGATCAGGCGGTTTTTTTATGCCCCGACGAAGTCTTCGGGTTGCCATGTACTGCCACTAAACCTACGACTACTAACGAAAAAGGCTACAACGAAAAAGGCCAGCTTTCGCTGGCCTTTGTCTGTTACACCAAGTCTCAGGACTCTTCGGAAGCGAGTTCCGTGTCATGAGCAATCAGCGAAACAAGTGCATTCTGTTGACGATGTGAAAGCTGACGAAAACGTTGCAGCAGCTCGCGTTCGTGCAAGGACAGCTCAGGACTGTCAAGACGCAGGCTTGGTTCATCACCAAGTGCGCCTTCCTGAATCAGGCTTTGTTCGAGGCGAGCAATGATTTCCGAGTTCATGCTGCGGTGATGATTCTTGGCTACCTCTTGCACGCGATTACGCATGCCGTCTGGTAGGCGAACGACGAACTTGTCAGCCGTGCGGCTGGAATAAGTAGCCTGTTTCATAGGGCTCATATATTTAACCGGTTAGTTCAGGGGAAGCGGTTCTAGCAAGTGGCCGCAAGATTGTCATCGTGAGACAGTCATTTTGGCCAAATGTTCAACCGGGGTTCCAAGGGGCCGACATCATGCCGTAATACGTCGAATCCTTGGCGTCAATTCTGTGACAAATATTGACTCAGGTGGCGGCTTTTGGCCAGCACCAATTATCAGAAATGCGAGCAAATTTGCAAAGTCCTCGCATTTGCCCCTGAATAACCGGGCACGTCACCGAGCTTCTTTTTGCCATCATGGCTATTTGACTCTGAGAGTAGGTCGGAATTCAGCGCAAACGAAGCTACCCGACCAAGGGTTGCGAGGGCGGGGCGAAAGCAGGATTTGGAGGATATGAGCGCAGTGCTCGGCGCGATGAGCGGGTCGAGCGAGAGGGTTGTGAGCTTTTGGGGCTATGCCTTTTAGATTAGCGAAGCACCGGGTCAAATTTGATACGACGGCCGAGAAAAAGCGCTACTACAAAAAGACTGGCGAACACGCCTGCAGCGATGTTGGCAGCGATGCTCAGGGTGTGCGCTTGAACAGGGAGCAACAGGTCAACGATCACAGCCATAATCGCCAGGATCAGAAATGACAACGCGGATTTTGACATGGCTACTCTCTCTATAAAAAATGGCTGGTTCAAACGTTCTCAGAAAATCCAGCGCTGCTCGGCGCGTGGCATCTGAAGTGAATCATCATCGTCATTGGCCAATACCGCTGCGCTAGCAATGCGGTCAGTCATGATAGCCAACTGAGGCGCATGGCTGATCTGGTGATGGACAGGAGCAGGTGCGGTGACCTGCTTGTCACTGGCACCGGAGTCATGAAAATGAAATGCCACCAGAGCCACCAGAGCTGCCGCATTCAACACTGAGAGAGTCTTGTTCATTTTCCAGTACCTGTGCCCGACCGTTTGGGAGGAGATGTGTTCACTGATACTGATAATGCAGTCTGCATGCCAATCAGAAAATGATAAAAATTCTTTTTAAATCAATGATATATGAATTGAAAAAAAGTCGGGTGCAGTGCGTTTTGCAATGATGGCTTTTTGGGGGATTGCAAATTGCATGATCGGTTTATTCAGCCGTGTTTCGGGGCGACATCGGCTACAGCCCTGAAGGGCAATGACGACATGACAAAAGCGGCACATGTCGCTAAGATGCACGCCGTCCTCGCTGGCACCGATCGGTGTGCTGGCACGCAGTGTCTCAGTAGCTCAATTGGATAGAGCATCCCCCTCCTAAGGGGAAGGTTGGCAGTTCGAACCTGCCCTGGGACACCATATTTTTCTAGGTTCTTGGCGTTGCAAAGGTTTTTTACCCTTTGCGGGCTATCACCGGGCTAGCTTTACGGCATGTGGCGTTCTGTCCTTCCAGGCCCACCAATATACCTATCTGCCTGACAGCACTGGTGTTACTCCGTAGAGAGTCGAGTCTTACGATGATGGGCGTTGCCATTTTTCACCTTGCTGGCTTGATTAAGGGGTAGGCATCGCTTACCATCCTGCTCATGTCAGCGACTAGGAGTATCTCCAGTCGGTTTGGAATGCTGGCCTCTACAGGTGTCTAGTCTCCGTCTTACGTTTGTGTAGGTCTATGCTGGGTGAGTAACTGCATAGACCTACACGGATAGTAAGGAGTCGTAATGAGCATCAATACGTTCCCTTTCCATAATCTGCTCCTCGCTCTATCCTCTATCAGCGCCTTTCCGTGAGCACAACCATGCACAATCGCCATCTCCCTCGCAAGGGCGATGTGTTTCTCCATTCGTTTCGCTTTCTCAGCGCTGACTCCTCCCTCTGCGTGCTCCCTACCTGATGGTTTTTGATTTTATTGAAGCATGGTCTCGCTCGAAATTTCTAGATAAATCACCTAAGATAACTGCCTGATTGAATATTTTTCAGCATTGAAATTAATAGGTGCTGTTATTAAAACGGCAGGTTAGGCAAATGAAGCTATGAATAGACGCCCACTAGAACAGCTTTTCTTTGCGACGTTTCGAGGAAAGCAGGAGCTAACCGAGCTTTTAGAGCTTGATGTAAGAGCGGCTTACTCAGAAAAAGATTTTGATGGAAGGGTGGTTTATAGTCCTGACAAAAAACTCAAACTCTATCTCGGGTTTTTAAGTAGAGTGCTGTTCGACCGCCTTCCTGTCGAAACCGATGTTGTGTTCTCTTATAGAAAGGGAGTTAACGTTGTAAATGCGGTTGAAAAACATAGTGAGGGTAAATATTTCTTTCAGTCTGATATAAAGAATTTTTTCGGTAGTATTGATCGCGAAATGATCAGTAGAAGTGTTATCGCTGCGCTAGAGTTATGTCCTATATCTGATATAGAGCAGTGGTTAGATAGGGTGTTGGATTTAGTAACAGTTGATGGTGTGCTTCCTCCTGGTTTTCCAACCTCTCCCGTGATAAGTAATGCTTGCCTTTACGAATTTGATAAGAAATTTCTTGTCTGGTGTAAGGACAACTCTTTAACTTACACTCGATATGCCGATGATTTAATCGTGTCGGGTGGGGTGGAAGAGAAAATGCATCTTTTGCTTCCCCGTATAACTCAGCTTTTGGATGCTGAGTTTGGCGGGCGTATAAAGTTAAACGCTCAGAAAACAAAGTTTATCCGGCCAGGCGAAAAAGTCCGAATGCTTGGAGTGGCTATTCTGCCAAACGGAAAAGTTTCAGTTGATGGACGGCTCAAAAAGCATTCGGAAACCGCAATGCATTGCTTGCTTAAAGATAAGCAAATGTTCACGTCTTTCTTGAAGGAGAAGGACTTGGAAAAAGCCTTGAAGAAATTTTCGGGTCAACTTAATTATATAAATACAGTGGATCCTAGCTTCCTGGATAAACTGCGAAAAAAATATGGTGCCACCGCCGTTGATAAGATAGTACATGTATCGGTGGGTTCATAATGCAGCTCTGTATCGAGGTGCGGAACGTTCAGCATATAGAAAATCTTCGTATTGACTTGGATCTCAATAGAAATGGGTTGACTTGTATAGTCGGAAAAAATGGCGTAGGGAAAACGACTCTAATAAAATCTATCAGAAATCTTAAAGTCGCCGACACATTCTCAAAAATGGCCCAGCCAGGTGCAATAAAACTTGGAAGTAAAATAAGCTATGCATATGATGGTAAGGCTTATGATTTTGAGTACGATCCAAAACTAGAAGATCTGAATAGTAAAGATGTTTTTCCGCAAGATTTAAAAAAGCAAATTGAAGTTGAGTTGCCCATGCCTTGGGGGCAGCGGTTTAATACTTTTCAGAGCATAAGCTCCGCCGATAATGAAATCCGCACTGCCGTTATGTTAGGTGACTATTATGTGCCTGATGAATTAGTTTTATTATTGGCTGATGTTTATGGTGGCGATAAGTTTTCTACTTTGAAAGAAGTGCGGGTAGGCAAGAATACTTACTATGTTATGCCTTTAGACGATGATCGATATGTTAGGGAGGATCACCTTAGCTCAGGGGAGTTTTTCCTGATATCGCTCTACAGAAAAATCAAGGGTGTATCTAGGCTTATCGTTATCGATGAAATTGATATATCCTTAGATGCGGCTGCTCAAAGTCGATTGGTTCCATGGCTTAGGAAGTTTTGTGAGACGGAAAAAATAAATATTGTATTTACTACTCACTCGATGGCAATAATGCGAACGATGGATGATGGCGAGCTACATTATATGTGTTGTGAGGAGGGGGAGATAAAGACGCACCCAGTGTCGTATAATTATATAAAATCTGTCCTCTTCGGGTTTTCAGGTTGGGATCGTTATATATTAACCGAAGATCCAATGCTGGAAGGTTTTTTTAAATTTATTATAGCTACTCATAATATTCCTAGCTTCTACTCTTTTCAGATTATACCGGTTGGTGGTGGCGATAATGTTACCCAGTTGCGTCAGAAGAATGCTATAGAGGGCTTTTTTGGCGCTGAGGACAGGGTGATGGCTATCCTTGATGGTGATTACGAGGGGACTCGTAATGGTCGTCAAAATTATACGTTTTGCATTCCTTTTCCCAGCATAGAAAAAAAGATATTTGAAGATTATAAAGGTGGGAAATTCTCCTTACCCTCACCTTTGGAGTTTGAGCCTCAGGGTGACAAACAGTTCTGTAAGGCTATTAAGAAAAACCTTAATATATCCAGTCAAGATTTGTATGTTTATTTAAATAAAAATTACCCTGATGAAGTTATGAAGGTTGGTTGCGCTCTGGCGGGGTTTCTTAATAGAGCTTAGCAGTTGTAAGGGTGAGGGGTTATGGTGGTCATACTGTGCTATACAATTAAACGAGCTCTAGTACAGAACTAAGAGATTGATCAGGCGTATCAGGTGATTGCCTTTGATTCATTTCATCGGGTTCCTCATTTGTAAGCGCCTCATGAACCCCACATTCCCAACCAGCCATTGAAGCTTGATGCTGTGCTCCCGATTCTTTTCAGGAGTCAGCACCTCATGATGCGACCCGACGCCAAAGTCGAAAAAGTGTACCTCTACCCCAAACCGGTGGACTTTCGAAAATCTATTGACGGCCTGGCTGCACTGGTCGAGCTGGACATCAAAGTTGCCGTGTTCGACCCCGTGCTTTTTGTTTTTCTGAATTGCCCTCGTAACCGAGTGAAAATCCTTTACTGGGAGCGCAACGGCTTCTGCCTTTGGCTCAAACGCCTGGAGTCCGAGCGTTTCAAAACTTCTCCCGATGAGACAGACGAAGCCATCGTGCTGACGGTTCAGGAACTGAACTGGTTGTTTGACGGTTTTGATCTCTGGCGCAACCGTCCCCATCAGGTTTTAACTCCAAGATTCGTCGCCTGACAGGTATAATCCGGGCATGATTTCCATGCCCGAAGATCTTCCTGATGACCCTGTATTGCTCAAGCAACTGCTCGCGCAGTTACTAATTGAGCGCAGGGCTGACAAGGGTCATATCGTCGATCTCAAAGAACAGATCAAGTTACTGCGCAATCGTCTGTTCGGACGCAAGTCCGAACAGACGGTCGAACCTAACACACCGCAAATGGCACTGTTCAACGAACCCGAAAGCGAGCCGATGCTACCCGTCGGCGACGCTGATGAGGAAGTCGTTGCACCAGTCAAAGGCCGTGGTAAACGCAAACCTCTGTGGGCTGATCTTCCTCGCATCGAAATCATCCACGAACTGCCCGAGCACGAACTGACCTGTGCCTGCGGTTGCCGCAAGCATGTCATCAGCGAAGAAACCAGCAAGCAGCTGGATATCGTGCCGATGTAGATCCGGGTGATTAAACATATTCGCAAAGTCTACGGTTGCCGCGGTTGCGAAACGGCACCGGCCACGGCTGACAAACCGGCTCAGTTGATCGAAAAGAGCATGGCCATTCCGAGCGTACTGGCCATGCTGCTGACAACCAAATATGTCGACGGTTTACCTCTGCATCGTTTCGAAACGGTGCTGAGTCGACATGGCATCGAGATACCGCGCCAGACGCTGGCGCGCTGGGTGATCCAGTGCAGCGAGCACTTGCAGCCGCTGTTGAATTTGATGCGTGATCGATTATTCGAAAGCCCGTTTATCCACTGCGATGAAACCCGAGTCCAGATACTAAAAGAGCCGGATCGTGACCCGACCAGCCAATCCTGGATGTGGGTATAGGCCAACGGCCCACCAGACCAAAAAGTCGTCCTGTTCGACTACACCACCAGCCGCGCGCAGGAAGTGCCGCTGTGCCTGCTGGAGAGTTATCGTGGCTACGTGATGACCGACGATTACGCGGGCTATAACGCTTTGGCGTTGCAACCGGGTGTGGAACGTCTGGCGTGCATGGCCCATGTACGGCGCAAGTTTGTGGAGACGAAGAAAGTGCAGCCTCAAGGCAAGACAGGCCGCGCTGATGTTGCACTGGCATGCATTAACAAACTGTATGGCATCGAGCGTGAACTCAAGGATGTCAGCGATGAGCAGCGTTACATCGGTCGTCAGGAAAAAAGCCTGCCTGAGCTGACGAAGCTCAAAGCATGGATGGAAACAACGCAGCCGCAGGTCACGTCACAAAGAGCCTTGGGCAAAGCGGTGAACTACTTGGCTCACAACTGGAGCCGGATAGAGCGTTATATCGAAGCTGGTTTCTACCCATCGACAACAACGCTGCCGAAAGATCAATCAGGCCGTTCGCCATCGGACGAAAAGCCTGGCTGTTCAGCGACACGCCCAAAGGCGCCAAGGCCAGCGCCCAGATCTACAGCCTGGTCGAGACCGCCAAACTCAACGGCCAAGAGCCTTATACGTGGCTGCGCCACGTACTTGAGCGGTTGCTGCATGCTGCATCGGTAGAAAATTACGAAGCCTTGCTGCCGTGGAGCTGCTCGCCAGAGATGCCTCGCTAAACCCAATCCTCATTTTCTGCTAGGTGGGATTTGTGTCGCAGATACAAAGATTTCCTTCCGACGGTCGATATCAATCCGGTATGCATTTCGGTGTCGCGTTACCTATTATTTTGAAGAAGGAAGTTCAGGTGAAACGGAGCATATCAATTAGTATCATCGTCCTTGCAGCAGTGCTTGGCGGCTGCGCAGCTAGCAGGCTTCCAAATGATCCAGCTCTGGTCGGCTCGTGGAAGGGCTTGCGAGAGGCAAACGGTAAGTGTCAGTTCTTGTCTTGGAGTACCAACTTTCAACAAGACGGAAAATTCACCGTTACGTTCTATCGTGACGCTCAGCAAACCCAGCGGATTCAAGTGGAGCATGGGACATGGTCAGCAGCTAGCGGAAAGAATGCCATGAAGACGGTTGGCGTGTCCTCGCCAGATGTCTACAGCTATAAATTCCTCGATGCCGACACCGTCCATTACACCAGCGTCGAATCAGATCCTTCAGGGGATTGCCAGGAAGACTATGCGTTCACGGAACGTCGGATTCGCCTCTAACCGTTGGAGCTACGGGCCGTCCGCAGGGATCTTCCGTAGTGTCTTCAGACGGCTACCCACGCATTTCATTCCTACGCTAAGGCGTCACCGACTCCTCCGTGACCTCTTTCCCAGCCCCCTCATTGATCAACACCATGCTCTGCGGCGCAGACAGCGCTACACCCAATTCCCTTAGACGCCCCAGAACCGTAAACAACAGATCACTCCGCGCGCCACCCACCGAGCGTGGGCTGTTCACGTAGCCGCTGGCGCTGATGATCAAACCGGTATTGGTCAGGTCTTTGAAGGTGACTGAAGGTGCAGGCGTGTCGAGTATCGCTTCATGCTCGGTAAAGGCCTGCAACAGCAGCTCGCGTATTTGCAGAACATCTGTTTCCAGTGGCAGGGTGAGGGTGATTCCGACTACGCCCAGCGCGTTGCCCATGGTGACGTTGCGCACGTTTTGCGTGATGAACTGCGAGTTCGGCACGATCACTGTCGAGCGGTCGCCCATCTGGATTTCGGTCGCGCGGACGTTGATCCGGCGAATATCGCCTTCGACCCCGGCCAGGCTCACCCAGTCTCCGACTTTGACCGGGCGTTCGGTCAGCAGAATCAGGCCAGAGATAAAGTTCTGCACAATGGCTTGCAGGCCGAAACCTATCCCCACCGATAGCGCACTGACCACCCAGGTCAAATTGGTCAGGCTGATCTTGAGCGTGGACATCACCACGGCCACCACCAGCACAAAGCCGATGTAGCCGATCAAGGTCACCAGCGAGGCCTGCATGCCCGCGTCCATGTTGGTCTCGGGCAGAAGGCGTTCTCCGAACCACTCCTTGAGTACACGCACGCCCAGCAGGCCGACAACCAGGCAAATCAGCGCCATCAGAATATCGCTGGGGACGATGTTCAGGTTGCCCAGGGATTTGGACGTGACGTCCATTTGAGTGAAACTTGCGAGCAGGTCGCCCGGGCTGGAACCCGAAGGCAGAAAAGCCAGCAGCAATGCGGTAAGCAACAGCAGGGTACGGCCTATGCCTGCCAGTACGGTGCTTGCCTGGGCCTGGTGACGGGCGGACAAGCCCAGCGCCGAACCCAGCGCCATGCCGCCAGGTTGTTTGGGCGACAGAAGGGTCTCGCAGATGTCACCGAAGCAGGCGATCAGCAGATAAGCAGTGGACGCTACCACGCTCACCCAAAGCAGTTTCACCGCCAGAAAGTAAGCCAGTGTCAGGTAGCCGCTGAGCAACGCCAGCAAACTCAGGCCGACCCATACCGCAACGATAAAGGGAAGCAGCCCGACGAAACCTGCTGGCCGCTCCAGCTCAAAGCGTCGGCGGGTTCGGCGGTAGCGCACCAGAGCGTAGAAAAACACCAGCGAAACCGCCAGCGCTGTCAGGCCATTGACCGCTACCGTCAGGGCCAGGCTGCTGGCTATGACACTGTTGATGCGCTCCTGCGTGCCGATGATCATAAGTGCCAGCGCCAGGGCTGGCGGGAAGCGGCCCAGTGCCGTGGCGATCTGGTCAGGGATTTGCGGCAGGCGCCACGAGGCGTGTGCCCGCATCAACAGCGCGCGGCCCAGACCGACGATGAAGGCGCAGAAAGTGATCAGCGTCTGCACCTGATCGAGCAGGTTGACCACGTCGTTGCTGAGCACCGCATTGCGCACGATCCCCCAGCGCAACAAGGAAGTGGCAACGGTAATGGTGAGAATGGTCGATAGCCCTACAGCCAGTGCCAGGGCGCTGCGCCGCAGGCGGCCTTCGGGTAGCCAGCGTATCATCGACCAGATCAGCAAGCGCTCCAGCAGGCGGCGAACAACGACCCATACGAACAGCGCGCCGACCACAATGCTGATGAATTGCACACGGTTTTCCGGTGCCAGGGTGCTGTTGAGCACCTGACGGACATCCACCAGAAGTCTGTTCAAGCGTCCCAGATCGTCATCGGTAGGACGAATCAGTGTGGACCAGAACGCCGAGCTGAGCGGGCTCGCTGTCCGCGTGCTGATCTGTGAATCGAAAAGGCTGCGGCGCAGATTGAATATCTGCGTAGCCAGGTCCCGCGCTGACTGGCTTAGCGTGTTGGTTTGGCGTTCATCATTGACCAGCGCGTTTTTCTGAGCGGTCAATGTCTTGCGCTGACTGGTCAGACTTTGCGCCTCGTCCGGTTGCGCCGGTCCGAGAATGTTGAGCTGATCATTCAGGTGTTCGATGTCGACAGCTTGTCGGGCAGTCAGATTGTCGGCTTGTTTCTGGACCTGCAAAGCGGCCTGCCGCAGGCTTGAAAGCACGTCATCGTTGGCGCTGCCCGTCACTTTTTGACGGATCTGATCCAGTTGTTCGCTCAAGTCGTCCAGGCTCGGTGCATCCACTGCCGGGGATGCGCTACTGGCGCTATCGATTTGAGGTGCCGGGCTATTCTGGGCCAGGGCTGGCAAGGTCACGCACAGCAAAAGCAAGGCGAGCAGCCCAGTATGAAAACGGTTCAGCGAAGCGTGCTGCATTATTTTCCCTTCTTTGCACTAAGCGGCCTGGCAAGACCTGTGTATTTCAGGCACGGGCCTTGTCTGTCTTGAGCTGCACTCACGCGTCACTAGAGCGCAGTCAAATAGAATACCAAGGACTTCACGTTTGAGCGCTGAAAACGGGGGCAACCAGCCAGTATTGACTGTCACTTTCCAGGCAAGGCTGACCTGGGCGTGGCTGTTGTCAGGCGATTTTTCCGCTGTGGCGAGCGCTCAGCTCATTGCAGGAAGCCGGTCGGACATTGCCCTTTTTGATACATTGATCGACACCTGTCGTGCCTGCCTGCTGCTGCCGGCTTAAGCAGATGCTGATCGGCGTCGATCAGGCAAAGGGCGTGATCAGGACTGACTGTTGCTGAAGCCGCTCAACGCCTAAGCATGCGCGCAGGCACTGTGGAGCGCCAGACCTTGAATATCACCAGACGGCAAGTGGTGCACTGATGTTTCTAAGCCTTGAAGTTCGCAGCTACAAGACGCAAAGCCCTCAGCACTGTCACGACCATGCTCAGTTGGTACTGCCGATTCGTGGCCGAATGGAGATTGACGTGGACGGTCGCGGTGGCTTTATCGATCAGTCGTTGGCAGCGCTGGTAAAGCCAGGTTCGCTGCACTCGCAAGAGACTCACGTCGACAGCCGTTTTCTGGTGCTGGACTGCGCACCGACGACGCTGGAAACACTGCAGATGGGGCGTCTGGCCGAGAAAATATATGTGCCTGTTTCGCCCGCGACCCGTCGGCTTATCGAATTCGCCGAGCTGATCGGTAACCAGCAACTGGCCATTGCTGCCTCACAGCTGGGCCCTCTGCTTCTGTCATCCCTTGGCTCGGACACCTGCCGTTTTTCTTCCCCTATAGAGCAGTTGATAGCTCGTCTGCGAGCAAATCCTGGCGCACACTGGAGCAACCAGGCCATGGCCCAAGTCGCAAACATGAGCATGAGCCAGCTGCACCAGCGATTCCGGCAATTATTCGCGATGAGTCCTCAAGCGTGGTTGACTGAACTACGCATACAGGAGGCCCAACGATGGTTGCGTGGCACCTCGCTGCCGATAGCCGAGATTGCCTTGCGTGCAGGTTTTTCCGATCAGGCATCGCTGACGCGCACTATGCAGCGTTTGAGCGCCACGACCCCGGCGGTTTATCGTAAAGCGCAAAAACAGTCCGGGTAAAAAATTCCGCAGTTACCGACAATACCCTCCAGGCCCGACGTTCCAGACTTCATGCTTTAGGCGTTGGAGCGCTGGTGAAATGTTTGCTGATCGATCATTGCTCAAGGGCATTATTTATGGAGTTTGCGCCGGCCTGTGCTGGGGCGTGATCTTCCTGGGCCCGCAGCTGACTCCGGGTTTGAGCGGTTTGCAGTTCGCGGTCATAAGATTTCTCTGTTACGGCGCGATTTCTGCAGCCCTGCTGATGCTGCGTTGGCGGCGTGTTTGCGCCAGTCTCACCATGGCCGACTGGAAGTCACTCTTCTGGCTTAGCCTGATCGGCAACCTCATCTACTACTCGCTGGTGGGCACAGGCGTGCAGTTGGTCGGTATCGCCACAACATCGTTGATTGTCGGGCTTATTCCGGTGCTGGTAACCCTGGCAGGTCGTCATGACGCAAATGCCGTTTCTCTGCGCAAGCTCTTCCCCTCACTGTGCTGCGCGGTGGGAGGCGTTGTGCTTATCAGTTGGCACGCGCTGATCAATGATCAAAGGCCCGATACAGCGGCAAATATTGTCGGGATTTTATGCGCGACAGGTGCGTTGCTGACGTGGAGCTGGTTTGCGGTGAGCAATGCCCGGCGGCTGGTGCAGGTCGCCAACGTCTCCGCGCATGACTGGGCGCTGCTTATGGGCGTCATGACAGGCGCTCAATCACTGCTTTTGGCAGCCCCCGTGCTGGGTTCTCAAGCGGGTACCTATGGTATTTCCGAATGGCTGCATTTTCTCGTGGTGGCCGGTGGCGTTGCCCTTTTGTCTTCGGTTGTGGGTGGTGCCTGCTGGAATCAGGCGAGCCGACTTCTACCCTTGGCACTCAGCGGGCAAGTGCTTGTGATTGAAACGCTGGCGGCGCTCGTTTTCGGTTTCTTATGGGAGCGCCGACTACCCGACGGCTACGAGCTGGCTGCCATTGCCTTGCTGGTCTGCGGTGTGGTCTGGTGTCTGAACTGTCATCGTGCGCCACCACATTCCCCGACTATCCAGCTCAAGCACCGCCCCTGAAGTGGCCGTCTCGCGTGCATTTCAGGCCGGCAAACGAAGCTCCTTGCGCAGGCTCTTGTCAAACATCCCGGCAGGCGCAAAGCGACGCAGCATGCTGATTTGTCGGGCTGTCTTGCCGGCAGTGTAGCGACGCTTGGGGTGGGCATCGCTCGCCGCTTTCAGCACTACAGCCGCCACCACTTCCGGCAAATCGGCTTTCGGCATTACATCGGCGAGCAATGCCTTGAATTCTGCGCGGGCCTGATCGTATTCCTTCAATAACCGGTCCGGCTCAAGGCCGTTTTGATCGAAGACGGTTCGTACAAAGGCCGGCTCAATGACCGAGACGCGAATATTGAAGGCGCGCACTTCGTGATCCAGAGATTCCGAATAACCTTCCAGCGCATGTTTGACCGCCGAATAATGAGAAGAGTAGGGCGCGGGTATCAGGCCCAGAATCGATCCGATATTGATAATGCGCCCCTGGCCACGTTCGCGCATCGACGGCAATACCGCATTGGTCATGCGGATGACGCCGAACAGATTGACATCAAACAACGCCTGCACTTGGGGTATCGAGAATTCCTCGGAGCCGCCTATCAGGCCAATACCTGCATTGTTGACCAGCAGGTCGATCCGCCCGGTCTGCGCAAGTACGCTGGAAACGAGCGCGCCGACTGAGTCATCGTTAGTTACGTCGCAAGTACGCATGGACACCTGCGTTGCACTTTCGCCAATCTTGCGGCTCGTGCCAAATACGGTATAGCCCGAGTGCACCAGCGCCTCGGCCGTTGCGCGACCTATACCGGATGATGCACCGGTGACAATGGCAGTTTTTCCGGAAGAAGTGCTCATGTGATGCTCCAGTGTTCAAAAGGCTGGGGGCCGACAAGTTGCTTATGTGGGGAATTTAAAACGCGGGTCACCGACACTTACCTGATCTTCACCACTACTTTGCCTTTGGCACGCCCTCGGGCCAGGTACTCAAGTCCTTCTTTGGCCTGCTCCAGCGCAAAGACTCTGTCAATGACGGGTTTGATTTGTCCGCTTTCAAGTAACACGGCAATGTTCTCGAGTTGAGCCCCCTGCGGGCGTACGAACAGAAACGAGTAGGTCACGTGGTGTTTTCTCGCACGGCGCCTGATCGAGTGGCTCATCAGCCCGAAGAGGAAAGTGAAGAAGGCATTCATCCGACGAGCCTTGGCGAACGCTTTATCCAGTGGCCCGACGAGGGAGACGATTAAGCCTCCTGGCTTGAGGATGCCGACGGCTTTTTTAATCGTGTCTCCTCGCGTTGTACCCAGCACCAGGTCGTAGTCGCGCAATACTTGCTCGAACGCCTGCTTTTTATAGTCCACCACTTCATCTGCACCCAGGCTGCGCACCAGTTCTACATTGCCGGTACTGGTGGTCGTGGCGACGTTGGCCCCCAGGTGTTTTGCCAGTTGAATAGCGAAGGTGCCGATGCCTCCAGCTCCGGCAGGTATGAATACCTTCTGGCCGGGTTGAAGATTGGCGTGTTCCTTCAAGGCTTGCCAGGATGTAAGCCCGACCATTGGAATGGAGGCCGCTTGTACGAAATCCAGATTCGCCGGTTTAAGTGCAGCAGCGCGCTCAGGCACGGCTGCAAATTCGGCGATGCTACCTTTGCCGAGGTCAAAGATACTGGCGAAAATGGCGTCACCCGCCTTGAAGCGGGTGACAGCTTTGCCTACTGCTATGACCACGCCGGAAAGATCACTGCCCATAATGGCGGGTAGTTCGTGTTTGAGGACGGCCTTGAACGTGCCTGTGGTAATCATGTTGTCGATCGGGTTCAACCCGGCCGCGTGAACTTCAACCAACAGTTCATCAGGCTTGATGGTTGGCAGAGGCACATGCGTTATCGCAATTTCAGGCGACTTGCCATAGCTTTCGAAGGTAAGTGCTTTCATGACGCTAGATTTCCAGGGTCGTCTGACAGTGATGGGTTGTTTTTAAAAACGATGCGCAGTTGAAGTTCGAACGCTTTATGCAAGGAACCCCAGAGCCGTTGAGACGAAGTCGGCGTGGTACTGAAAGACGCAACCGTGGCCTGCGTCTTGATAAACCACTCGTTGCGCTTGCGGCAGACGTTGGCTCATATCGCGACTCAACTCGCTTGCGACCATGACGTCGCTGTCCCCGACGACGATAAGTACAGGCATCCGCAGGCGTGCAAGATCCTGCGCTGGCTGTTTTCCCCAGGCTTTGATTGCTTTGAGTTGGCGAAGCAGCAAGCGAGGCGTCGGCGGCTTGTCGCGGTCGACGGTGCGTTCCTTCACCCTGCTCAAATAGCCTCTGGCGGCGCGTCGGCCATTGAGTGTGGAGGTGAAAAACATATAGACCTTGGGGTCTCGCAGCGTCAGCAAGCCTTTGAGAATAAGCGGCCAGGCCAGCGCACCTATGCGCTCGATACCGTGCCCGCCTGCCGGCCCTGTGCCTGCCAGAATAACCTTGCGTACCAGATCGGGTGCCTTCAATGCCAGGTCCTGAGCCACGAAACCGCCCATTGAAAAGCCAATCAGATCCACTTGTCTGTAGCCCATTTCCCGCACAAGCTCAAGGGTGTCCCGAGCCATCTCGCCTATCGTCAGCGGCGCGGTGCCGGTCGATAAACCAGCCCCGCGATAGTCGATGGCGATAACGTGATGCCTGGTAGCAAGACCATCAACAATGCGCGGGTCGAAATCGTCCAGTACCGCGCCCCAGTAGTTGAGCAACAAGAGCGGCACGCCACCACGCAAACCTGACTCGCGATAGGCGAAGGCAATGCCTGCGACTGTTGCGATTTTATTAGGCGCCTGGACAAACGACTGCGCCGAATGAGTCTGCAGATTTGAGCTACTCATGATGGGTACCCCGGTTTCAGGCTTTGGTCAGATAGCGCTCTGCGGCGTTCGCCTGTCGAATGTCCGACAGCAACCCTTGCCGCGCGCCATCAAGCGCGTCCCAACGACCTGCAACGTGCAGTGGCGGAATGGTCACCAGTTCGCGACGATCGAAGCCCACCAGCGCTGCATCGACCAGTTCTTCAACGTCCATCACCTCGGGGAGGGTGTTGAGGTCGATACCGGCGCGCTCCCAGATTTCGGTGCGGGTAGCAGCAGGCAGGACCGCCTGGACGTACACACCCTTGGCTGCCAGTTCCAGGTTCAAGCCTTGAGACAGGAACAGCACATAGGCCTTGGTAGCACCGTAAACGGTCATGCCGAACTCTGGCGCCAAGCCCACCACCGACCCGAGGTTGACGATTGAACCGGTACCGGACTGCGCGAAGCGAGGGGCCACTGCGGCGGCGAGTCGCGTCAGCGCAACAATGTTCAGGGCGACGAGTTTTTCAATGGCCTCAGCGCTCTGCTCAATGAACCCGCCGGACTGAGCTATACCTGCGTTATTGATGAGGACGCCGATGCTGGCATCGTCGCGCAGGCGAGTTTCAAGCGCTGTGAGGTCGGCAGAGTTGGTCAGGTCGGCCTGAAGCACTTCGACAGCTACGTTGTTTTCTTCACTCAGCCGTGCTGCCAGAGCATCGAGGCGTGGCTTGTCACGTGCGACAAGCACCAGGTTGTGGCCGCGACGGGCAAATCGCTCGGCATAAATGGCACCGATACCGCTGGAAGCGCCAGTGATGAGAACAGTGGGGAGAGTAGTCATTGGTGATGTCCTGACAAGTAATGCAATGAGGGCAGCCAGGCGTTTGCGCCTGCGATTGTCGGTCACCCGGCAGGGCATTCGACGCTGACGCTGAAGGGCCCTGCTAATTGATCCTTGGCGTTATGATTACGATCTAAATCTAAAATGTCAACGTATTGATGTTGATCGACATCAAAATGCGGCGAGGTCGTGCGCGCCCTGTATTCAGAGGCGAGGAGGAAGGAGGATCGTGCGCGCGGTTGCTTTCGCCGTTCTGGAGATGCGGCGCGGATGGCGTTTCAGAGGGCGAAGTGGGCCTATAGGCCCGGTCGCATTTGCGGAGCGCGGAGCGCTATGGTGTAAGCAAAAAAGACGCCATCGGTTTAAGTATCGATTCGGCCGAGACCACAGAGAGTTCATCCGGCTTTCTGTCGATCGCCAACGAGGCATACCCATGCGCAGTGCTCCAGGCGAGGAAGGTGCGTTGCTCAAGGACTGTCGGGTCTGGTTCGGCACCGTTTTTTGCGACCCACGCCGTACGTATCGACTGACGAAGCAGTTGCAGCGTGGCTTCGCCCGAAGTGAGCAACCTGGGTAATGTGCGGTTGACCCCGCCCATTCCGAACATCAACCGGAAGTGCTGTGGGTAGTTCTTAGCGAAATTGACATAGCCTATCCCGCAGCCCAGTACACAGTCGTCAAGGTCACGCTGTGCGGCATGAATAGCGTCGACCATCCGTTCATAACCATCGGCCACCACCTCTGCCATCAGGTTTTCCAGAGAGCCGAAATGGTGCGCAGGTGCGGCGTGTGAAACGTTCGCCCGTCTTGCGCATTCACGCAGTGAGAGTCCTCGCATGCCTGCTTCCCCCACGATGTCCCATGCCGCCTGCCGCAAGACGGTCGGCAAGTTGCCATGGTGGTAAGTACGCGGGTTATCTGAGGTCGGCATACGAAGCTCCCTGTCATGAAATAAAAGTTATACATCCATCGTACAGCCTATCTTGTCACTGACAAGATAGGCTGCTCTAATTGCGCAAGGTCTTATGGTTGGCGCGGAGAATACCGATGAGCAAACTTACCAACAGGCTTCGATTATTGACGCTGCGTGGCACCTTCATGCTTGCCAGCCGTATTCTACCGGGCCCCACCGGAAGATACCTTGCCCGACGTTTCGTGACACCCCAGGCCGCCGGACGTGCCAAGGCTGCCGCTGCGCTCAGCGCATCGGCGGATGTGCAAACGGACACTCTGGAACTGAACGGGATCAAGATCTGCACCTACGTGTGGGGAGATCCTTCCAGTCAACCTTATGTGTTGTTCTCCCATGGATGGTCGAGCTACGCGATGCGTTTTGTCGGCTGGGTGCCATTGTTACGATCGATGGGCTATGCGGTGGTTGGTTTTGATCAGCCTGCCCATGGATTAAGCGCTGGCGATATCAGCCACATGACGCAGTTCGTGAAAGTGCTTCGGCACGTTGGCCGCCATTTTGGAAAACCAGCGGCCGTGATTGGCCATTCGATGGGGGCCTCGTCAACCGTATTTGCTCAGGATGAGCAATGGCGTCCCGAGCGCTTTGTGTTGATTGCACCGTATCTAGTGCCAGCCCAGAGCGTATTTCAACAGTTTGATAGCGTCGGTGTTGCACACAAGGTATTCGTTCCCTTTGAGGCAGACATACATGCTCTGACGGGCGAGCGTTTCGCGGACTACGACGCTTCTCTGCGACTACATCTGCTCGACCGCCCGGCGCTTATTGTTCACGACCGCCACGATCGTGAAGTCCCTTGGGAAAACGGTGCCCGGTTCGCAAAACTATGGCCCGGAGCGCGTCTCTTCACCACGGAAGGGCTGGGTCATAACCGACTGATTGATCATCCCTCCGTTACTGCTGAAGTGATGGAGTTTTTGAAGCCGGGTAGTCACTTGCCAACGCCGATTGAACCCTGACCTGGCTGGAGAGGCGGGCCATGGTTGCGCAAGCGGGAGGTCACTGTGAGTAATCATCATTTTTCCGATGAGTTGGCCGTGCTGGAAATCGTTAACAACGCCCATTTTTTCCGCCCTGGAAAGATGACGTCTGGTCAGCTTTACCTGAATTTGATTCGTCTCCAGCCAGCGGTTCCGGCAATAGGGGAGTTCATGGAGATGATTGATCATCTCGTGAAAGAAGGCCTTTTGATTTCAGGTGCCGTATTGCCCTGCGACGCCTCGTTTCCCTATGTGCAGCATATTATTTTCGGTCTTACCGACGTGGGCGAGGCTGCATTGCAAGCAACGAGGTTTCAGCTAGAAAGCGTCAACAGCTGAGCGCCTGCACTCAGCCCGAAGCCCCCCGCACACATGCTCCTGAAATCTGTAGTGCAAACGTTCCGTGCGCAATGCTTGCAGATTGTCGACCTTCAAAACTACATTAGCGGGGTTGAGGGCATTGCGACATCAGTCGATAAAAACAGGAAGCCCAGACTTCCGCGCCCTTGAGAGTGACAACTTCTTTCCCTCTGTTTTTGCACGACGATCGTGCGATGGCTGCCGCCTACGGTAACTCATTGAAGCAGAAAGAAAATGATCGAACCCGAACGAATTGTGACCCTGTCCCGTGAAGTGGAATCGCTGGCGACTCGTGGTGTCAGCGATATACAACTGATTACCCGCCAGACTCGATTGCTGGCAATAAACGCGCTGATCGAAGCGGCGCATGCAGGGAAAGCCGGTCGGGGTTTTGCAGTGGTGGCCGAGGAGGTGAAGAATATCTCCGAGCAGATATCAAAAATTGCCAGCGGTCTGACTCAAGACCTGCAAGCGTCGGTCAATGAACTGACCGAACTTGGTAAGGGCATGTGTTTTGATGTACGAGGTCAGCGGCTGGCAGACCTCGCGCTGAACCTGATCGAAATCATTGATCGCAATTTGTACGAGCGCACGTGCGATGTTCGCTGGTGGGCGACCGATGCATCGCTGGTTGATGTACTGATGACCCCAACTGCGCAGAATCGCGCTCACTCCAGTGAGCGCCTCGGCGTCATTCTGGACAGTTATACGGTGTACCTGGACATCTGGGTTGCCGATACAACAGGCTGCGTGATTGCGTCCGGTCGGCCCGATACCTTCGGCAAGGTTATCGGCGCGAATGTAAATGACGCGACCTGGTTCAAGCAGGCGGTGCGGCACTCGTCGGGCGATCAATACTTTGCCGGTGAAGTCGCTGTAGAGCCCTTGCTCAACGGCTCACAAACCTGTGCGTTCAGTGCAGCCGTGCGCAGTAACGCTGGCAAACACTCACCTGTGATCGGCGTCATCGGGATTTTCTTTGACTGGAAGAATCAGTCGGACTCGGTGATCAATGGCGTGCGTCTGAGTGATGAGGAGCGCACCCGTACCCGAGTGATGATGGTCGATGCCAGCCACAGGATAATTGCCAGTTCCGACACCCAAAGCCCGTTGGGCCACAGTATCGATTTGCAGACCAGAGCGGGGCAGGCCACCGGCTACAGCACACTGCCCAACAACAGCATTCAAGGCTATTCAATGACCCCGGGCTTTGAGACTTATCCCGGCATGGGGTGGCTGGGGGTGATTGAACAGCAGCTACCTTGAGGGCCAGCAGGTTAGTGTGTTGAGGTGCTGTTGCGCTTTGACAGACGGCTCAGGGCCGCGATAGGCGGCTGGGTGGCGATAAACGTGGGTTGCCCCAGAGCAATTAAATGACCAGACAACGGACTGTCCATGCGGTCACAGCTTGAGGGCTGCTGGGTCATTCAACTCAAGATACCACTGCGCATAGGGTGTGTTTTCCACCTTGCACCGATTGAAATCCCTGGCCCCGTCAGTCCACCAGACGTCGCCGCGCTCGCCAAGCGCAACCTTGGCCTGGTGAACCCCGGCCCGGGCGGCTTTCAGTGCATCTGTATCCGTGCACGCCTTGGCTGCCTTGACCTTGCGCCGGGCAGCCATCAACTCATCCACGCGTCGCTGACGAACCTCTTCGCTCAGGGACGGATTGGAACATCGCCAGAGTTGTCCCTTGACCACAAAATACCGGCCATCGGGTGTCGTAGGGTGCACGCTATCAATAGCCGCGAGCGGCTGCATCCGCGCCAATCAGGCCCGTCACTCGCCCGGCGAGCGCATCCAGCCCGAACGGCTTGGTCAGCACTTGTGTGCATGGCCGCAGGTGGCAGTCGTCCAGCACTGAAGTCTTGGCGTAGCCGGTGATGAACAGTGTCGGCAGACCCGGCCGGCAGTCACCCGCAGCGTCGGCCATTTCCCGGCCGTTCATGCCGCCCGGCAAACCGATGTCACTGATGAGCAGGTCGATGCGGGTATCTGACTGCAGGATCTGCAAGCCTGACTGGGCGTCGGCTGCTTCCAGGCAGTTGTAGCCCAGACCGGTGATCACTTCGGCGACAAGCATTCTGACCGATGGCTCGTCATCAACGATCAGAACGGTCTCGCCGGTGTGGTGCGCTGGCTCTTCGGTTATTTCGGGCTCGGCAGCGCGTGGAGCGTTTTCAGCAATATGGCGTGGCAGGTGCATGACCACGCTGGTGCCCTGGCCCTCAACCGACTCGACCCGGATCTGACCGCCGGACTGGCGCACAAAACCGTAGACCATCGACAGGCCCAGGCCGGTCCCGGCGCCAATGGGTTTGGTGGTGAAGAACGGTTCAAACGCCTTGGCGACGGTGTCCGGGCTCATACCCATGCCAGTGTCTGTGACGCGGATGCTCAGGTGCTCGCCGGCAGGAATGCCATGGTCCGGGTCGGTGCATTCTTCAATGGACGCATTGGCTGTTTCGATGATGATGCGCCCGCCATTGGGCATTGCGTCACGGGCGTTCAGGCACAGGTTCAATAACGAACTTTCCAGCTGGGCATGATCGATCAGCGCAGGCCACAAGTCATCGTGGGCAACGACTTTTATATCTATTTCCGGGCCGACCGTGCGTGCAATAAGCTCTTCCATGTCCTGAATCAACACGTTGACGTTGGTGACTCTCGGGGACAGGTTCTGGCGTCGTGAAAACGCCAGCAGTCGGTGAGTCAGCGAAGCCGCACGCCGTACCGCGCCCTGAGCGACCGACACATACCGGTCTACATCGCCGACACGGCCTTGGGCCAGTCGTTTGGTGATCAGCTCAAGACTGCCGGAAATGCCAGCCAGCAGGTTGTTGAAGTCATGTGCGATGCCGCCTGTCAGTTGCCCGACGGCCTCCATCTTCTGTGAGTGGCGCAGGGCATCCTCAATCTGCTCACGTTCGAAAACGGCTTGTTCGATGCGTTGTTCCAGTGTCTGGTTGAGCTCCTTGACGGCTTCTTCGGCTGTTTTTCTTGCCGTTACATCAATGGAGGAGCCGATCAGGCCGATGACTTCGCCGCTGCCATTGAGCAGGGGGGCTTTGGTGGACAGCCATACCGCTGCTGAGCCATCAGCCAGATTGACCCGTTCTTCGATCTGTTCGGCGGCGTTGCTCTGCATGATCCGGCGGTCGGTTTCCATCAGGATCCGCGCCTGCTCCTTGTCATCCAGAAAATCCATGTCGGTCTTGCCGATGAAGAAGTCTGGCGGCTTGCCGATCAATTCAGCGGTGCCTCGGTTGGCAACCAGCATTCGGCCTTCCAGGTCCTTGGCGTAGACAACGCCTGGCACGGCTGCCGTGAATATCTTGAGCAACTCGTTCAGCCGGTCGCGCTCGGCTTCAGCGCCACGCCTGCTGTCGATATCAAGCACTACGCCTGGACTGCGAACAGGCTTGCCGTGACTGTCGCGTTCAATTTTTCCGCTGGCTTCAACCCAGCGATAAATGCCGTCCTGGTGTCGAACCCGGTATTCGCATCGGTAGGTATCGCCGCCGAGCAGTGCCTCTTCGATAGCCTTGTCGACCCTGAGCGAGTCGTCGGGGTGAATGGACGCGGTCACCAGCTCAAGCGGCAGCCCTTTGGCACACAGCTTGGGGCACAGGCCGAATGTCCTGGCAAACCGCTCATCGCCCGTCAGTCGATCAGCAACGACGTCCCACACCCAGGTGCCCACCACTGCGCCTGAATCCAGGGCGAGTTGCAGCCGCTCGGCGGCTTCCTGCGCCGATGGACGGAGTGGCTGGGGGGCGAATGGCATGCCGCCGGAAACATCATTGCTCATTACTATCGACCCACTTGAACGCCTGGTTCACAAAGACTCAGTCATAGGGCAGCGCAGCAGCCTGAAAGTTGTACAAATTTTATTCTATTTTGTGCCTCAGGCCTTACAGGCGATCAGTGACACCTGATCATTCTATGGTTTTGGTCTGGAAGTGATATTAAATTAATATCATTTGATAGGTGTACTGTTTTCTATGGGGCACGCGCGGGGCCGTGCTTTCAGCCCATGCCGGGCTTGCCGAGCCAGCTGAAAGCACTGATATCACGAGGGGAGGGGTCTTTGTGCAACGTGCAGGCGCTGGTCCCGGTCAGGTGCCCAGCGCCTCGGCAGTTCTCAGTTCTGGCCGACAGGCGCAGGCAGGTTGGCAGCCTGCGCCGGAGACCAGCGGGTCATCGCATAAAACAGTGCGCCACCCAGGATGCAACCGGTGAACCAGGCAAAGTTGGCAATGGGCTTGAACCACTCGATAAAGGTAAAGCACAGACCGACCAGCGCCGTCAGCACTAGCGCTTTGACCGCGATCCAGTTCACGCCATTGGTGTACCAGTAGCGACCGCTTGGCGTGTCATTGAACAGGGCGTCGACATCAATCTGCTGCTTCTTTATCAGGTAGTAATCCACCAGCAGGATGCCGAACAGTGGACCGATGCAGGCCGCAAGCACGTCCAGGGTGTAATGAATCACTTCAGGGTTGTTGAACAGGTTCCAGGGTGTGATGAAGATCGACGCCACGGCAGCAATCATGCCGCCTGCACGCCAGCTGATGCGGCTGGGGGCGACGTTGGCAAAGTCGAAGGCCGGGGAAACGAAGTTGGCGACGATGTTGATGCCGACAGTGGCGGTCACGAAAGTAAATGCGCCGAGCAGCACGGCGGTGGTGTTATCGATACGCGCTACGGTGGCAATAGGGTCGTGGATCATTTCACCGAAAATCGGCAGCGTGCCCGACACAATCACCACCGTCACCAGTGAGAACGCCAGAAAATTCACTGGCAAACCCCAGAAATTGCCGCGGCGCACGTCAGCCATGCTGCGGCAATAGCGGCTGAAATCACCGAAGTTCAGGGTCGGGCCGGAGAAGTATGAGACCACCAGCGCGATGGCCATGACCACTTGCCCGAACGCCGCCCAGCCGGATAACTCTTTTTCAGCCAGGGTGAAACTGATGTTATCCCAGCCGGCGCGCCAGACAATCCAGCCTGCCAGCGCGAACATCACCGCATAAACGGCAGGACCGGCCCAGTCGATGAAACGTCTGATCGACTCCATGCCGGTCCAGAACACAGCAGCCTGAACCACCCACAACGCCAGAAAGCCGAACCAGCCAAGCCACGACAGCCCGAGAAAGGTCACGTTCTGATACGCAGCCAGTTCCGGGAAGAAGCGCAGAACCACGATCACCAGTGCGCTGGACGCCAGATAGGTTTGAATGCCATACCACGCCACTGCAATCAGCCCGCGGATGATTGCAGGAATGTTGGCACCGAAAACGCCGAAGGCCAGGCGGCAGATGACCGGGTAGGGCACGGCGGCTTGCTGGCTGGGTTTGGCGACCAGATTGGCAATCACTTGAATGATGCATATCCCCACCAGCAGCGCGATCAGCACTTGCCAACTGGCCAGGCCCAGAGCGAACAGACTGGCCGCGAAAACGTAGCCGCCGACGCTGTGCACGTCGCTCATCCAGAACGCCAGAATGTTGTACCAGGTCCACTTCTGCGGCACCGGCCCCAGATCATGGTTGTGCAGGCGCGGGCTGTATCCGGCCGGGCGTTGGTCTGTCATAGCGTTACTCCCTCGATGGATCGTGGCGGGATCGGGGTACGATCGATGATATTTTTGTATACGATCGTGTACGCAAAAGATGTGCCATGCGTTTTTTGCCAGGCAAAAAGTCGAGCCGCGCTATGCCAGCTGGCGTTTTAGTGCGGAAAGGTCGGCGCAATGGACGCGTTCGTCATAGCGTTTAAAGCGCACATTAAAGGAGCGCAGCGGCCCATTTTCGGTGCGATTTTGCAGGTTTCTGAGTCGGTCGATGTTTGCCAGGCGGTTTAGATAGCGCTATTCATCAAGTGATACATCGGGCACTATTCCTGTATACGATCTGTACCAAAATAGTGATACGAAACCATGACCCGACCTGCCAGCGCTCCCTTGTTCCTGACGCCTGCTGCCGATGAAAAAGGCCGTGACGAGCAAATTTACCAGCACGTGCTGGAAGCAATTGTCGAGCATCGGCTTGCGCCAGGCACGCGTTTGCCCGAGGACGCATTGGCTGAAGTGTTCGAGATCAGCCGGACCGGCATTCGCAAGGTCTTGCAGCGCCTGGCCCTGGAACGGCTGGTGACCTTGCGTCCCAAGCGCGGCGCAGAGGTCGCGCAACCGTCGGCGCAGGAGGCGCAGGATGTACTGGGTGCCAGACAGTTGATCGAACCCGCGCTGATGGCCGATATCGCCGCACGGGTAGGCGGCCAGCGTCTGGAATCACTGCGTACGCTCTGTGACCAGGAACATGAGGCGCAACACGCCGGGCGTCACAGCGAAGCTATTCAGCTGTCGGCGCGCTTTCATGTGCAGTTGAGCGCGCTGGCGGGCAATCAGGTATTGACCGAGCAAGTCGCACAGCTCACTACGCGTTCATCGCTGATCGTGGCGGTGTACGGTTCGCGGCGCAGCGTCGGCTGTGATTGTGGTCAGCACGTTGACTTGCTGACCTTGCTCGAAGCCGGGCAGGGCGAGCAGGCCCGCGAATGGATGGCCGAGCATCTGCGCCTTATCCGCGCCAGCCTGAAGGTAGATGCACCGGTGAGCGAGACAGTGGATTTTCATAGCATTTTCAAACGGCGCTGAAGGAGTTCCGGTGCGTATTCAAGTAATCAACCCCAACACCAGCGAAGCCATGACCCACAAGATTGGCCTCGCGGCGCAAGCCATTGCGCGCCCCGGTACGCAGATTCTTGCGTGCAGCCCCGATGATGGCCCGGTGTCTATCGAAGGTCATTTTGACGAAGCGATAGCGACCCTGGGCGTGCTGGAAGAAATACGCAAAGGCCGTGAGCAACAGGTCGATGCGCACATCATCGCCTGCTTCGGCGATCCCGGCCTGCTGGCAGCCCGCGAATACGCCAGCGCACCTGTGATCGGCATTGCCGAAGCGGCCTTTCACATGGCCAGCCTGATTTCCACCCGATTCGCAGTGGTCACCACGCTGACCCGAACACGGATCATCGCCGAGCACCTGTTGCAGCGTTATGGCTTTAGCGAGCTGTGCACCTCGGTACGTTGTATCGATCTGCCGGTGCTGGCGCTGGAAGAGAGCGGGCCTGAACTGATCGAGTGCATGGCCGAACAGGCTCGCCGGGCACGCGATGAAGAGGGGGCCGGTGCCATTGTGCTGGGCTGCGGCGGTATGGCGGATCTGGGCAGGCAATTGAGTGAAGCGATTGGTCTGCCGGTGATCGACGGCGTAGCGGCGGCGGTGAAATTGGCGGAGTCTCTTGTAGACCTTGGGCTGAGCACCAGCAAGCACGGCGATCTCGCCGACCCCATCGGCAAACCGTTTAAAGGACGATTTGCCTACCTGAGCCGATAAAATGTGCGTCCGCAAATGCACTGACACACGCTTTGGGTGATGCTCCGCGGCACAAAGATCGGACGCAGAGCGTCCAGAACGGCATTCCCACGCTGGAGCGTAGAGAACGATAGTCTCAACGACCACTGTCTTCTGGACGCTCCGCATTCTCTATCGACGGAGCGTGTGGCGATCGCTCCCACGCTCCACGTGATAGCGCACTTCTGGACGCTCTGCGTCCGATCTTGAGCACCAAGGGTGCGCCTTACATGGCCGGCACGCCACCCGCAACCAGCGCTTCTGTCGTGGCGTCTGGCACCACAATGGTGTTATTACCCGGAGTCAGAATCACCTTGCGGCAATCCTCTTCCTTCTTGTCGAACAGCTTGTAACCCTTCGCGGCATCTTCCAGCGACATGCGGTGGGTGATGATGGCTTCGGGTTCAAGTCGTCCGGCTTCGATGTGCTCAAGCAGTTCAGGCATGAAGCGATGGACATGGGTCTGGCCCATCTTGAACGTCAGGCCCTTGTCGAACGCATCGCCGAACATGAAGCCGTGGATGAACCCTGCGTAAACGCCCGGTACGCTCACCACGCCGCCACGTCTTACCGCCGCGATGCACTGACGCAATGCCTTGCCACTGCTGCCTTCCAGTTTCAGCGTGGCCAGAATGGTTTCGGTGGTGCTGCCCTTGGCTTCGAAACCGACTGCATCCACCACACCGTCCACGCCGCGCATGCCAGCGGTCTGACGGATGATGGTGTCGGCCGGGTCATCGTCGTCATCGAAATTGATCGGGATCACACCATAGGTTTTCTGCGCGTAGGCCAGGCGATACGGGTGGTGATCGACCATGAATATCTTCTCGGCACCGAGCATTCTTGCGCATGCGGCGCTCATCAGGCCCACCGGGCCAGCGCCATAGATGGCGACGCTTGAGCCCTGGCCGATCCCCGCATTGGTTACCGCCTGCCAGGCAGTGGGCAAGATGTCGGAAAGGAACAGAACCTTCTCGTCAGCCAGTGTGCCCGGCACTTTGAACGGGCCGACATTGGCCTTTGGCACACGCACGTACTCAGCCTGGCCGCCGGGAATACCGCCATACAGATGACTGAAGCCGAACAGTGCTGCCCCTGGCGGAATGGACTTTTTGTTGATGATCGCGCCACGCCCGGTGTTGGTGGTTTCACAGGCTGCGAACAGCTCGATGTTGCAGAAAAAGCAGCTGCCGCAAGCAATCACAAAAGGGATCACTACGCGATCACCTTTCTGCACAGCAGTAACCGCCGGGCCAGTCTCTTCGACAATGCCCATGAACTCATGGCCGAATATGTCGCCGTGTTCCACCGTGGGAATCTTGCCGCGATACAGGTGCAGATCAGAACCGCAGATTGCGGTCGCGGTGACTTTCAGAATGATGTCGTCGGCTTCTTGTATTTCCGGGTCCGGCACCGTGTCGACCTTCACACTGTTCGCGCCGTGGTAAGTCAAAGCTCTCATGATTAATCCTCGATGGCAGCAGAAGTTCTGATCCGTACTGAAGATGAACCATGAGGATTTTGTTGGTTCAGCGCGATTGGTCGATGCGGGACTAACGGTAGGTCAATTGCGAAACGCCGTCATGTCCTGCAACAGCATGCCCATCAGGCGGTTGGCACCGACGCTGAGCTGGCGACCCAGACGGCTGATCAAATGCGTCTGCGGGCTGCTGAACACCTCATGCTGCAAGGGCAGGGCGCGCAGTTTTCCGGCCTTTATCTCCTCCTCTACAACGAAGGTCGGCAGCAGCGTGACGCCACCCTGCATGGCGAAATGCTTGAGCATGGCGAAGGTGCTGCAGGTCAGGGTCGGTTGCACTGTGACACCCAGCTGATGTTCGGCTTGCAGAAGGATCTGGCGAATGCCGTAAGACACCGCAGGCAGCGCGACACGGTAGTGTTCCAGTGCCCGCAGCTCTATCGGAGCCTGCTCTTGCGTCAGCGGATGATCGGGGGCGGTGATCACGCACACCGGCTTGCGCTGATGGGCGTGAGAGCGGATTTTCGGGTCGGCAGCGGGGTTGAAGACCAGGCCGATATGCGCTTCGTCCTCCACCACCTGGCGAATTACCTCGTTGCTGCCGCAGACGTTCACGAGCAGTTCAATGCGCGGGTACAGCTCGGAAAACCGGGCCAGCGGCTGGGCGAGGCTTTCAAGAAAACCTTCTCCGGACACCAGTGTCACCGAGCCGCTGTGCAGGCCCTTCAGCGCCTGGATCGAGTCCAGCAAGACCTCCTGCTGCGTCAGCCGCTGGCGGTAATACGCCAGCACCTTGTCGCCTGCTTCGGTAGGTTTCACCCCTCGACGATGACGCTCCAGCAGGGGAGAGCCCAGCTCCTGTTCCAGTTGCGCGATCTGACGGCTGACCGCCGAAGGCGCAACGTTGAGGAAGTCGGCAGCAGCCCGGACGCTGCCCAATCGTACGGCTTCGAAAAAATACAGGATGCGTCGATCTTGAACGAGGCTCATGGGCTTCCAGTGTTGCGCTAAAGGCAACATAAATTCGATTTTTGGATTATTGCTGAGAGGGGAGAGCGCTGTCCATACTCGAATCATCAGCACATTGCAGGCCGAAGGGGCCCGCAGCGTCATCCTCTAATTCGTACAAAATCTTTGATCGGGATGCAGACATGACTTTGAAAGCAGGTGTGATCGGATTGGGCAACATGGGCGGCGGCATGGCTGCGACGCTGGCGGGCAAGGGCTTTGATGTCAGCGGCTTCGACCTGTCGCAGGCTGCGCTGGCCCAGGCTGAAAGCAAAGGCGTCAAGCCGGTTGCCGACCGCAAACAACTGATTCAAGGCGTGGACATTCTGATCCTGTCGCTGCCCAAGGCCGAGCATGTGGAGTCGGTGTGCCTTGGTGCGGGTGGCATCAGCGAGTTCGGTCACAAGGGCTTGATCGTAGTCGATACCACCACATCAACACCGGAAATGAGCCGCAAGGTCGCCGCCGAACTGGCCAAAACCGGCATTGCCTTTATCGATGCACCGGTCTCGGGCGGCCCGAAAGGCGCAGCCACCGGCACCATGTCGATGGTCATCGGCGCTGAAGATGCCGATCTTGCGCGCGCTATGCCGGTTCTGGAAGGCATGAGTGGCACACGCGTACATGTCGGTCAGTGCGGCGCAGGCAATGTGGCCAAGATCGCCAACAACATGCTCGCCGCCTGCCACCTGATCAGCACTGCCGAAGCCGTTGCAATGGCAGCGCGCGCAGGCGTTGACCCGGAAAAACTCCTGCAAGGCCTGAACGCCGGTTCCGGGCGCAGCGGAGCCACGCAAGTGATGTTCCCGACCTGGGTGCTCAACAAGGCGTATGACTCCGGTTTCACCATGGGCCTGATGCGCAAGGACGTTGGCCTGGCCAGCGATCTGGCGGACAGCCTCGACATGGACCTGCCTTTGTCGCGGGTCGTCGCGCAATTGTGGCAGGCCAGCAGCGAAACCCTGGCGGACAATGAAGACTTCTGCGCCATCGTGCAACGCACCGATGGCAAACTTTACGGTCATGGAGAATAAGCGATGAGCACTGCAAAAATCCTCGAACTGATGCGTCCTTACTGGGGCGATCGCAGTGTCATCGCCAGCTACGTCGGCGGCCAGTTCATCGAAGGTCACGGTGCGCCTGTCGAAGTGCGCAATGCCCATGACGACAGCCTGCTGCTGAGTTTTCCGGACGCCGACGAGTCGTTGGTCGATGTCGCCGACAAGGCCGCCAAGGCTGCGCAGCAGCAATGGTGGGCGCTGACCGCTCAGGCGCGGGGTCGCGCCATGTATCAGGTGGGCAATCTGATTCGTGAAGAGCTGGAAAACCTCGCTCAGATTGAATCCCTGACCGCCAACAAGCCGATCCGCGATGCGCGTGTCGAAGTGCTCAAAGTGGCCGAGATGTTCGAGTATTACGCCGGTTGGGCGGACAAGCTGCACGGCGAAATCATCCCGGTGCCGACCACGCACCTGAACTATGTGACCTACGAACCACTGGGCACGGTGTTGCAGATTACGCCCTGGAATGCGCCGATCTTCACCTGCGGCTGGCAGATCGCCCCGGCGATTGCGGCGGGTAACGCAGTCATCCTCAAACCGTCGGAACTGACGCCGCTGAGCTCTTTGATGGTCGGTGTGCTGATTGAGCGCGCGGGAGTACCGAAAGGGCTGGTCAACGTGATTGCCGGTTTCGGCCATTCCATCGGCCAGGCGTTCATTGCCAAGGCTGACATCCGCAAAGTGGTGTTCGTCGGCTCGCCAGCGACCGGTCGGCATATCGCCGTGGCTGCGGCGCAGCGCTGTATTCCCGCGGTGCTGGAGCTTGGTGGCAAGTCAGCCAACATCGTATTCGACGATGCGGATCTGGAAGTGGCCTTGCGTGGCGCTCAGGCGGCGATTTTCTCCGGTGCCGGGCAAAGTTGTGTCTCCGGCTCACGGCTGTTGGTGCAGGAGTCGATTTTCGAGAGGTTCACCAAAGCGCTGGCGGTGGCGGCAACTCAGTTCAAGGTCGGCGACCCCGGCGACCCGGACACCCAGATTGGCCCGATCAACAATGCTAAGCAGTACAACCACGTGAAGAGCATGGTCGAGCGTGCATTGAAAGACGGCGCAAGGCTGGTTGGCGAGCAGGCCGATCCGATCCCGAACAAGCCGGGTTATTACGTCAATCCGACGGTGCTGGCGGGCACCAACGAGCTGCATTGTGCGCAGGAAGAAATCTTCGGCCCGGTGGTGGTAGCGATTCCATTCAAGGACGAAGAGGACGCGATCCGTATCGCCAACGACAGCCGTTTCGGTCTGGCCGGTGGTGTCTGGACCCGCGATGTCGGGCGCGCTCACCGCGTTGCAAAGCAAGTGCGAGCGGGGACCTTCTGGGTCAACGGCTACAAGACTATCCACGTCAGCTCGCCGTTTGGCGGCTATGGTGAAAGTGGTTATGGCCGTTCTTCCGGTCTGGATGCACTGCGCGAGTACAGCGAAGTGAAAAGCGTCTGGGTCGAAACCGCCGCCAAGCCTGCCGCCAGTTTTGGCTACGGCGCGAGTCTGGAGTAAGTACATGCCTATTTCAAAGACACTGATCGACGAAGCAACTGTCTGGCGCCGCACGATCCACGCTGCGCCGGAGCTGGGGTTTCAGGAGCTGAAAACCTCGGACAAGGTGGCTGATCTGCTGAGTAGCTTCGGCATTCAGGTGCACCGCGGTCTGGGCGGTACTGGCGTGGTCGGCACCCTGCGCAATGGCGACGGCCCGACTATCGGCATTCGCGCCGACATGGACGCCCTGCCGATTCAGGAGCTGGGCGACAGCGTGCACAAGTCGGCCCATAAGGGTTGCATGCACGCCTGCGGACACGATGGCCATACGGCGATTCTGCTGGCCACCGCCCGGCACCTGTCGGAAACCCGCCGGTTTGCCGGCACGGTGCATTTTGTCTTTCAGCCTGCCGAGGAAAACCTCGGCGGCGCGCAACGGATGATCGAAGACGGCCTGTTCGAGCGCTTTCCTATGGAAGCGATCTACGGTCTGCACAACTGGCCGGGCGTGCCTGCTGGCAAGGTGGTGATCAATCCGGGGCCGATGATGGCGTCGCTGGACACCTTCGAAATCACCCTGACCGGCAAGGGCAGCCATGCGGCCATGCCTGACAAGGGCAATGACCCGATCGTGGCGGCTGCCGAACTGGTGCTGGGGCTGCAAACCATTGTCTCCCGGCGCCTGTCACCGCTCGACTCGGCGGTGGTCAGCATCACTCAGTTCAATGCCGGTGAGGCGATCAACGTCATCCCGGAAACCGCTGTTTTGCGCGGCACGGTGCGTTGTCTGCAAACGCCGGTGCGCGAGAAGGTTCAGCAACTGATCGGCGAGTTCGTCGAGCGTTTGCCGACGGCCTTCGGGGTGCGTGGCGAACTGGTCTACAACGTGGGGTATCCGGTGACTGAAAACCACGTCGATGCCGCTGCTACGATCCGCCGCGCAGCGGTCGCAGCGGTGGGGGAGAACAACGTGCAGTGGGGCTGCAACCCGTCGATGGCCTCCGAAGACTTCGCCTTCATGCTGCATGCCTGCCCGGGTGCGTACATCTGGATGGGCGTCGATGGCGACAAACCGTCAGCGGCGTTGCACAACCCGTACTACGACTTCAATGATCAGGTCATCGAACCTGGCGTTGCGGTCTGGACCTCGCTGGTGGAGCAGTGTTTGCCGCTGAGTTGATGGCTCGCATACATATGCCGTAGGAGTGAGCTTGCTCACGAAGGCAGTGGTCCAGACGCCCTTTTTTATGGGGTTTACCGGCCTCTTCGTGAGCAAGCTCACTCCCACCGGGAGCGGACTCCGTCAAGGTGCTGCGAGCAATTCCACTGCAATACCGGATATGTCCGGCAGGCAGGTCAGCAGGTGGTCGCGCAGTTCCAGTACTCGCTGGCGCTTGAAGCTGTCCTGCAGCCAGACCAGGTAATAGGCATCCCCGGTGCCAACCGCCGAGTTGAACGGCAGAAAAACCTGGCCTTCGTTCAAGTCATCAGCGACCAGAAACAGATCGCCAATCGACACACCGTGCCCTCTGACCGCAGCGGTAATGCCCTGATCAAGCGTGTCGAACACCTTGCCTTTGCTCAACGTCACCTGACCGGAGAGGTCCATCCGGTTCAGCCAGCGTCGCCAGTCTCGGCGGTCGCTGGACGGATGGATAAGTTCAGCGGCCTGCAGCCTCTCTGTTCCCCACGGCTGGTCGCCTAACGTGTCTGCCGAGCAGATCGGAATCAGCCATTCATCGAACAGCTTGCAGGTTTCCACCTCGGCACCAAAGTTGCCATTGCCCAGCAGAATCGCGCAGTCGAAAGGCTCCGAATAGAAATCCACGCTATCAAAATCCATCCACACGCTGGAGAGCTGCACCGGCAGGGCGGGTGCAGGCTTTTTGAAGGACTCCAGCGCATGCAGCAGCCAGCGCATGGTCAGGGTGGACGGGGATTTAAGGCGCAGATTCGCGCCCTGACCCCGGAAGGGCTGGCAAGCGTCCTCGATAATCCGGAAGCCGATCTTGAGCTGGCTGGACAGCCGCCGGCCCTCGTCACTGAGCGAAAGCCGCGGGCCATTGCGCTCGAACAATCGACAGCCAAGGGTTTCTTCCAGGGTACGAATATGGCGGCTGATGGCACTCTGGGTAAGAGAGAGCTCCTGCGCAGCACGCGTAAATGAGCATGATCGGGCCGCTATTTCAAAGGCTCTCAGCGCGTAAAGAGGCGGTATACGTTCAGTCATGTGATAACTAACCATGATTATTTGTCATAGTAGGTTACACCTTTTTCCATTTTTCCGCGCACGCGTCTCCGGTCAGAATCGCCGGCTCGTCCACTGTCGTAAAAATCAAACAATAAGGCGGTGTTCTTATCTGCTGCGTGCGTGAGGGAATATGCTGCCCAAGTCCGAAAAGCTGTTACGCCAATCTGTTGTAAGACATTTGCTGGAAAGTGACACCGCCCTGGAAATGGGCTGGCGGGTTCAGGCTTACAGGCAGTTCGAGCAGGTGCTGAGTGACAAGGGCTTTCCTTGTCTGTTTGGCCGCCGTGCCAACAAGTCCGGAAGCTGTCTGCTGCTGTTCATCCCCTGTGAGAATGAGCAACAAGCGCTACGTGACGGCATGGAAGAGTACGTGAAGTTCGTTAATGACACGCCACTTGAAGATCGCCTGTTCAACCCGTTGATTGTCATTTTCGAGAAAACCGATTTCAACAGCCTGGCCGAAGAACAGGCCTATGCCTGGGCCACCCTGCAACATTTACATGACGGTGACCGAACGCCCTGGCCGGCTAACGCCTGCACAGACCCTGAAGTGTTCGAGTGGACCTATCACTTCGCCGGACTGCCGATGTTCATCAACATGAGCTTTCCCCGTCACAGCGCGATGAAAAGCCGTTCGCTGGGTGGGCACATTGTGTTTGTGGTCAACCCTCGGGAGAACTTTGACGAGGTGGCAAGCGCCGAGACGGAAAGTGGTCGCAAGGTCAGGGAAAAGATTCGCCAGCGAATCGCCGATTACAACAACGGCGTGGTGCCCGACACGCTGGGTTTTTTCGGCGACCGTAGCAGCCTGGAATGGAAGCAATACCAACTATATGAAGAAGGCGGGCTTTCACTGTCCCGTTGTCCTCTGCATATCAAAGTCGACAAGACTGACCATTTGAACGAGCGTTGAGTACCCATGGATATATCGTTGCTGCTGATCTACATGTTCAGCGTCTTCATGCTGATCATCACCCCTGGTCCGGTGGTGGCACTGATCGTCAATACCAGCCTGGCGTGCGGGCCGAAACGCGCGATGCTGACGGCGTTGGGCACCAACTGGGCATCACTGGTGCTGGTGTTGGTCGCGGCATTGATTCTGACGGGAACGCTGTCGGTGAGCGTAAGCATGCTCAACTGGATCAGCCTGGTGGGCTGTTTCTTCATCGCCTATCTGTCTATGCAGGCGCTGGAACAGGCGTTGCGTTACGCCCCGACGCCGCCTGAAGCAGCGCCGGCGCCGTTGCCTGCGCGTAGCAGGCACAGCGGGCTGGTGACCGGTTTTCTGGTGGGGATTTCCAATCCGAAGGACATCATCTTCTTCGTCTCGTTTTTCCCGCAGTTCATTCACGTCACCGAATCGTTCAAGGGCAGCATCGCCTTGTTGTCGTTGCTGTGGATCATCATTGATCTGTCGATCCTGTTCGCCTATATCTTCCTGATGCGCCAGAAACTGGCCTTGAAGTACAAGCGCAAGATCGAAGTCGCCTCCAGCGTAACCTTGCTGCTGATCGCGCTGGGCGGAATCTTCTATTCGGGCTCGGCACTGTTGAATCAGTGAACGCCTGCGCCGATCAGCACTCGATCAGATTGACTGCCAGCCCGCCGCGTGAAGTTTCCTTGTATTTATCGTGCATGTCCGCGCCGGTATCGCGCATGGTGCGGATGGCGTGGTCCAGCGAGATGAAGTGCTCGCCGTCGCCGCGCAGCGCCATTTGTGCAGCGTTGATTGCTTTCACGGCAGCAATCGCGTTGCGCTCGATGCAAGGAATTTGCACCAGCCCGCCAACCGGGTCGCAGGTCAGTCCCAGGTTGTGTTCCAGACCAATTTCCGCCGCGTTTTCCACCTGTTCGGGCGTGGCACCGAGAATTTCCGCCAGGCCAGCGGCGGCCATTGCGCAGGCCGATCCTACTTCGCCCTGACAACCCACTTCGGCACCGGAAATGGACGCGTTCTTCTTGCACAGAATGCCGACCGCAGCAGCGCTCAGGAAGAAACGCACCACGTCGTCATCATTGGCCGTAGGCTTGAACTTCATGAAGTAATGCAGCACCGCAGGCACGATACCCGCCGCGCCGTTGGTGGGCGCAGTCACCATGCGCCCGCCCGCGGCGTTTTCCTCGTTGACCGCCAGGGCGAACAGGTTGACCCACTCCATGGCGCTCAGGGTCGAGCCGATCACGTTCGGGTTATCGAGGTTCTGCAGGCTCTGATGCAGGCGGTAGGCGCGACGGCGCACGTTCAACCCGCCGGGCAGGATGCCGGTTTCAAGCAGGCCCTTGTCGACGCAGGCGCGCATCGCGGCCCAGATGACCATTATTTTCTCGCGAATTTCTTCCTCGCTGCGCCAGACCTTCTCGTTGGCCATCATCAGTTCGGAAATGCTCATGCCGTGGGTCTTGCACAGCTTGAGCAACTGCGCGCCGCTGAAAAAATCATAGGGCAGGACGGTTGTGTCGTTGTCCAGCACGCCGCTGGCGGCCTGTTCGGCGTCGATCACAAAACCGCCGCCCACCGAATAATAGGTCTGCTCGTGGAGTTCGCCGTTCTTGCCGTACGCACACAGGGTCATGCCGTTGGGATGGTAGGGGAGGCTTTCATCGAGCAGGCACATGTCCCGCTCCCAGACGAAGGTGATGGCCTGTTCGCCCGCCAGCATCAGATGGTTATCGGCACGCAGCGCGTCGATGCGCTGGTTGACCTGACTGGGGTCGATCTGGTCCGGCCACTCACCCATCAGGCCCATGACTGTTGCGCGATCGCTGCCGTGACCGATGCCCGTGGCCGACAGAGAACCGTACAATCGCACCTCGATCCGTTCTACGCTGTGCAACCGGTTGTGGTTGCGCAGCTCGGTCACGAACAGCGCACCGGCGCGCATTGGCCCTACGGTGTGGGAACTGGACGGCCCGATGCCGATTTTGAACATGTCGAAGACGCTGATAGCCATCACGAAGGTCCTTCAGGTGAGATGATGCACGGGAATTTGGTATTCCCCTTTTTCTGTTACTCATCTTTGGCTTCGGCTGTCGAAACGACAAACGATTGTTGCTATGCAACGCTTTAGCGGAACTCTTCAATGAGCAGAATCTTCAACGCACAGATGCACGCCTGGTTACAGGTGTTCGCCTGCGCAGCCCGACATCTCTCCTTCACCCGGTGTGCCGAAGAGCTGCACGTCACCCCCGGCGCGATCAGCCAGCAGATGCGCCAGCTTGAAGAGCGCCTGGGCTTCGCGCTGTTTCACCGGGTCGGGCGCGGGCTGGAGCTGACCGCCGAAGGTCAGCGTCTGGCGGTGGTCGCCAACGAGGTGCAGAGCCGTATCAGTGAAGAGCTGCGTCTGCTGTATTCCGGGCGCATCGGCGGGGTGTTCAAACTGCGCTGTATCCCTTCGTTTCTCAGCAAATGGCTGATGCCACGCCTGCCACGTTTGCAAGAAGCGTTTCCGGACATCCAGTTGCGGATCATCGCCGAAGACAGCAGCGGGTCGTTACGCGATGACGATTTCGATCTGGCCATCGACCTGAACGACGGCAGCTATCCGGGGCTGTCGACCACGCCGTTGCTGGAAGAAGAGCTGTTTGCGGTCTGTTCGCCAAGCCTGCTGGTGGGCAAGCCGCCACTCGATACGCCCAGCCAGCTGGTGCATTTTCCCTTGCTGCATGACATCACTGCCTGGCGCGGCAGCTACGAATACGCTGAGTGGGAGTTTTATCTGACCGCCATCGGCGCTGATGGTATCGACGTGCGCCGTGGTCACACCTTCAACCGCAACCACCTGACCATCGACGCCGCGCGCATGGGCATGGGCGTGGCCATTGCCCGCAAAGCGCTGATTACTGATGAGCTGGAACAAGGCTTGCTGATCGTGCCGTTCGGGCATCCGATCAAGGCCAGGAAGAAATACGTCCTGGCCTATCGTGAGGGCGCGCTCAGTACCCCGGCACGCCGCGCCGTGCATGACTGGCTGGTGAACGAAGCGGTGATCTAGTCCGCTCCAGAATCAATGAAACATCTCGGCAATCAGCACGGCGCCGATGAAGGTGCCGAAGTTGGCCAGGAACGATACCAGCACAATTCGCCAGCCCAGACGGCGGAAGGCTGGCAGGTCCTTGGCAATCGACAGGCCGGCAAAGGTCAGCATCGGGGTAATGACCGCCAGCATGTTGATCGAACTGGTCATCCGGGCAATCTCGGCTGCCCAGGGGCAGGCCGGTGAAGTCAGGAACATCGCCACCAGCGACACCATGCACACCGCCGGGATCTTGCGACGGATCAGGTTGCACAGCGCTTCGCCGACGAATGCACAGAAAATCATGATGCCCATGCCGGTGAATGCATCTGCCGACAGCGTCTTGTAGCCGACATAGTTGGCAATCAGCGCCAGTGCACCCGCCGCCAGCCAGGCACTGATCTTGCCCGCCCAGCCCAGTTCCGGAACCTCCAGCGACACATCGCTGTGGCGCAGGCCTTCATCAGTCATGGACGCCTTGGTGGTGCGGCCGATCAGCGGCTCAAGCACCCGATAGCCCCACACCGCCAGTGGCAGGGAGATAAACAGGGTGAAATAAGTACCGATGGTGGTGGTGATCAGGTTTGATGCCGCCGCCAGCGTCATGACCTCCTTGGCGACTTCCGGCGTCTGCTGCGCGGCAATCGCTCCGGCTGCAGCAGCCATCATGCTGCCCGAGCCGATGCCCGAGCCCATCGCCAGCGAATTGGGATGGAAGATCCCCAGGCTGGCGATAAAGCCTGCAACGATGGCAATGAACAGCGCACCGAACAGGGTGCCGGTCAGGTACTCGGCCAGTACGCCGCGGCCTTCCGGGGAGTCCATGCCATAGCGCTCGCCGATGATTGCCAGACTGGGCTCGCGGCCAACCGAGAACGTCGCGCCGATTGCCTCACGCTTGATGCCCAGCAGCAGCGCGACCGGCAGGCCGAGCACCACGGTGCCGACAAAGTGACCAAACTCCTGAAACACCAGCGCCCATCCCGAGGCGAACACCACCGGCAGCGAGCCGCCGACGACGAGACCGAGTTTGGCGATGAAAATCAGCAGGGCGGGTTGCAGGATCGAGGCCGAGCGCAGCTGGATGGCGTGATCGATACCGATGCTGCCTGGCAGGCGGCGACTGGCGATCCCGACCATCGCACCCAACAGCAGCGCCCACACCATCGGTAGCAGCACCACCTTGCCGGGGCCCAGCGGGATACTGATAGCACCGATCATCTCGGCAATGATCAGGATAACGGCGGCCCAGAGATACAGCTTCACCGTCGATGAAACGGCCTGATTGTCGCCCGACACTGCAGCGTGTGAGTTTTGCATGATGATCCCCTTGCCTGCTGAATGGCCTTTTTCAGGCCTTATCAATCGTTATTCTGTTTTTCAGGTCGGCGCGATGAGGCGCCAGGGCAGCGTTGGAAAGTCCATGAAGTCATGGAGGCCGTTATCCGGCCGAGTATTTTTATGAAGTCTGAACGTGATCCAGACCCAGGCTGCTTCGAGCCTTTGCAAGGGGATTACAGGGTGCGTTATTTGAAGGGATGAGCCTTTGAACACGGCACTTTGCTGTCCACACGCAATCGCAGTATGCATAGCGCGAGGTTGCACACCAATATTGCGAATTTTATTTATCGTTGCGTTAAACAGAACACAGAAAGGCTGCATGGCCCTTGAAAGTGACTATCGTGCGACGCTCCGCGTCGCATGCCGTTCCGGACGCTCTCGAAGGCTTGGCTATCGTGCCGACGCTCCGCGTCGGTATGCCGTTCCGGACGCTCGCGAAGGTTTGGCTATCGTGCCGACGCTCCGCGTCGGTATGCCGTTCCGGACGCTCCGCGTCCTCTTTTTTCGACGCAGAGCGTCGAGAGCTGCATTCCCACGCAGAGTGAGGAACGATCATCTTAACTATCGTGCTGGCGCTCTGCGCAGGCATGTAGCTCTGGTTGCTCCCACTAGTAAGCGGGACTGCTCAGCTCAAGCGCCTTGGCGCATTCCTCCAGCGAGCGCCGCTGGGTGTCCGCATACAACTCCAGTTCGTTGAGCGTATTGCGCCCCAACGCCCGCTCAAAATCCTGCTGGTTCGAATTCGTCGCGTAATGCGCCTGCGCGTTGTCACCCAGGTTGGACTGAAAAATGCCCGCCGCACTGACTGGCAGAAAGTCTTCGTACACCAGCGGCTCGAAGCGCACATGACCTGCTTCCACAAGCTGCTCCAGACTGCCGGATGCGCGCTCGGCAACACCTGATTCAGTCGGAAAATAGCGAAAGTAGGCCAGCCCCTGTCTACGCATTTCATGATGATTGTCCGGAAAAGCCTGAAATGCCTTTTCCAGCAATTCTGCATAGCACACGGCATTGGCTTCGTTGGGAAACTCACCCAGTTCGTCGCGAGCTTCGTTCAACAGCCGGTCATACAGCGCGCGACCTTTGGGCGTCAGGGCTGCGCCGCGCTGTTCGATCTCGCCGAAGCGTGCCGAATGACTGCCCGACTGACTGCCCCCCTGACCAATGAACGTAATGGGTTCTTCAAGCGCCTTGAAGCTGGTCTGGCGCAACAGAATCGGACACTGGCGACGCGGGGGCCCTTCAACCACGGCCTTGGGCGTGATGCCTTTGCCGGGCATGCCGCTTTGCACCGCATCGATATCCAGTGTGCGCGGGGTGAGGTGGTTGATGTGCGGGCCACGAAACGCCACCACATCAGCGATCAGGCGATGCTGGACATTGAGCTTCTGGTACTCGTCAAGCGAGACCGTCGCCGTGTTATGCCAGCGAAAGGTTTCCAGCGCCTGCTGAATGAATTCGGCAGCGTCGGGCTCGCTCAACCCTCCGTCTGTCTCATGCTTGTCGATCAACGCCAAGGCACCGGGCGTGAAGATTCTGCGCTTGGCCAGCACCTGACTGGCAAACTCGCGCAGGCTGTCACTCTCGATCAGTTCCAGGCGCAGCAGTGAGGTAAATACGCGAAACGGACTGACCTGCAACGCCTGTTCATGCACGGCACGAAAAGCTGTGGAGTGAACCGGCACACCGGCTTCGGTCAGGTCGTAATAACCGACCGGCTGCATGCCCATCACCGCAAACAGGCGGGCGAGGGTGGCCAGTTCCTCAGCCGTACCGACGCGAATCGCGCCGTGGCGTTCCATGTCCAGCCGCTGGATCTCGCCGGTCTGGCGCAGGCTGCTCAGCACCTGGCTGTCGCGGCTCATGACCTGTGCGTTGACCTCGCTGACCAGCGCCATCAGCGTGCCGTACAGCGGCACTTCGTGCTGGTACATCTGCGACATGGCGCGAGAAAAGCCCGCGCGGATCTGGTCCGGGTCGGCAAAGCGTGCAGTGCTCATCAGGATGGTTTCTCCGTACGTGTTCAAGCCAGCGCTGCCAGGCAACGCTCGAAAATATCCAGCCCTTCGTGCAGAACATCGGGCTCGATGGTCAGCGGGATCAGCAGGCGAATAATGTGCCGCGCCTTGCCGCTGGGCATCAACAACAGGCCAGCGTCCCTCGCTGAGGCCAACAGGTCGGCAAGCTGCCGGGTCCCGGGCTGGCCATCCGCTGTGATCAGTTCGACACCGCGCATGCAGCCCACGCCGGTCAACCTGCCCAGGTACGGCGACAGCTTGCCTGCCTGCCAGGCGTTGTAGCGCGAAACAATGGCGTTTTCCTGCTGTTCGCCCCAGGTGGATAAATTGGCATCAGTCATCTGCGCCAGCGAGGCCAGGCCCGCAGCGCAACCGATCGGGTTGCCGGAATAAGTGCCGCCCAGCCCGCCCTTGGGCAGGTTGTCGAGCAAATGCTTGCGACCGACCACGGCGCCCAGCGGAATGCCGCCCGCGATGCTTTTGCCCAGCAGGATGAGGTCCGGCTCGATGCCCAGCCGGCTGAACGCAAAGCGCTGCCCGGTACGGCCGAAACCGGACTGAATTTCGTCGGCGATCAATACGATGCCATGTTCATCGCAGAACGCTCGCAGCGCCTGAGCAAAATCCGCCTCCATGGCCAGAAAACCGCCTTCACCCTGCACCGGTTCGAAGATGATGCAGGCCACGTCGTTGACATCGATCTCTACGCTGAACAGTCGGTCCAGTGCCTTTAGCGCCTGCTCTGTGGTCACGCCGTTGTCCTTGCTGGGAAACGGAATGTGAAAGACCGGGCCGGGCAGCACGCCGACTTTCTGTTTATAGGGCGCCACTTTGCCATTGAGGTTCAGGGTTGCCAGTGTTCGGCCGTGAAAGCCGCCATCGAAGGCAATCACAGCCGTGCGGCCCGTCGCGCCACGTACGATCTTCAAGGCGTTTTCCGCCGCTTCCGCACCGCTGTTGGTGAGCATGCCGCTCAGCGGGTAACTCACCGGTACGAACTCCGTCAGTTGCCGCATGAAGCGGATATACGGATCGTGAGGCGTAGCGTTGAAGCAGTAGTGGGTCAGCCTTGCCGCCTGATCCTGAATGGCCGTGACCACCTGTGGGTTGCAATGCCCCAGATTGAGCACGCCGATACCGCCGACAAAGTCGATGTAGCGCTTGCCGCTGGTGTCCCAGACTTCGGCATTGCGGCCGTGGGATAACGTCATGCTATGGACAAACGAAATGGATTCGCTGATGTGTTCGCTCATCGGCCTGGCCCTGACTCCGGGGGATCATGATGGCCGTATCCAAACAAACATCGGGCGACGCTCGCAAACGAAATAAAATCACTGGGTCATTCCAATAATTCCCGATGTAGCGGCTTTCGTTGCTGTTAATGGCAGGCAGTTCATTCCTAAAAGGAATCATGTTTTTCAAAAACGTCGTTTGTGGGCCAGCCCCGAGTGGATCAATACTGGGTTCATCAGTGATTTCCACCGTTTCCATGACAGGAGAATCAACATGGTTGCCGAGTTATTAGCACGTCTGGGCGTGGCGAACAGTGCCCACACACAAGGGGACTATCCGGTTTATACCCCGATTGATGGCAGCCAGATTGCCTCGGTCACGCTTGAAGGCAAGGCGCAGGTCGTGGCGCGCATCGACAGCGCCCACAGCGCGTTTCTGAAGTGGCGCACAGTACCGGCCCCGCGCCGTGGCGAGCTGGTGCGGATCTTTGGTGAAGTGCTGCGCGAGCACAAGGCTGACCTGGGCGAACTGGTGTCGGTCGAAGCAGGCAAGATCACTCAGGAAGGCCTGGGTGAAGTTCAGGAAATGATCGACATCTGCGACTTCGCCGTCGGCCTGTCGCGCCAGCTGTATGGCCTGACCATCGCTTCCGAACGTCCCGGCCACCACATGCGTGAAACCTGGCACCCGCTGGGCGTGGTCGGGGTGATCAGCGCCTTCAACTTCCCGGTTGCAGTCTGGGCCTGGAACACTACGCTGGCGCTGGTCTGCGGCAACCCGGTGATCTGGAAGCCTTCGGAAAAGACTCCGCTGACCGCCTTGGCCTGCCAGGCGCTGTTCGACAAGGCGCTGAAGATTTTCGGCGATGCACCCGCAGCGCTTGCCCAGTTGGTGATCGGTGATCGTGACGCTGGTGAAGCGCTGGTCGATGACCCGCGCGTACCACTGATCAGCGCCACCGGCAGCACCCGCATGGGCCGCGAAGTCGGTCCGCGTGTTGCTGCCCGTTTCGGGCGCAGCATTCTGGAGCTGGGCGGCAACAACGCGATGATTCTGGCCCCCAGCGCTGATTTGGACCTGGCCGTGCGCGGCATTCTGTTCAGCGCCGTGGGCACTGCCGGTCAGCGCTGCACCACGCTGCGTCGTCTGATTGTGCATCGCTCGATCAAGGACGAAGTGGTTTCCCGGGTCAAAGCGGCCTACGCCAAGGTGCGTGTCGGTGATCCTCGTGAAGGCAATCTGATCGGTCCGCTGATTGACCAGCAAGCATTTTCCGCCATGCAGAATGCGCTGACCAAGGCGCGCGACGAGGGCGGTCAGGTGTTCGGTGGCGAGCGTCAGTTGCAGGACCAATACCCGAACGGCTATTACGTCACACCGGCCATCGCCGAAATGCCTGGGCAGAGCGAAGTGGTGCGTCACGAAACCTTTGCGCCGATTCTTTATGTGCTGGCCTATGACGACTTCGAAGAAGCCTTGCGCCTCAACAACGAAGTGCCTCAGGGGCTGTCGTCGTGCATTTTCACCACTGACCTGCGCGAAGCCGAGGCTTTCCAGAGCGCGGCGGGCAGCGACTGCGGCATCGCCAACGTCAACATCGGCACCAGCGGTGCAGAAATTGGCGGTGCATTCGGCGGTGAAAAGGAAACCGGTGGTGGTCGTGAATCCGGCTCCGATTCGTGGCGCGCTTACATGCGCCGGCAGACCAATACCGTCAACTATTCCCGCGAGTTGCCATTGGCCCAGGGCATCGTTTTCGACTGATCTGTACCAGGCTATTACTTGAAGGGCATTGCTGGAGTTTTTCGATGGTGCAGTTTGCTGAAGGCTGTCTGTGGGAACAATTGACTCCGCAACGTCCGGTCAGTCCGGCCTTGATTGGGGAACGAAGCGCCGACGTGTGCATCATCGGCGCAGGTTTCACCGGTTTGTCGGCGGCGTTGCGGTTGCTGGAAGGCGGTAAATCGGTGTGCGTGGTCGAAGCTCATCAGGTTGGTCATGGCGGCTCTGGGCGCAACGTCGGTCTGGTGAATGCAGGCACTTGGGTGGCACCCGATGAACTGGACAAGGTATTGGGCAGTGTCGAGGCCAGCCGCCTCAATAGCGCATTGGGCGCGGCTCCGGCGCTGGTGTTTTCGACTATCGACAAGTACCGCATCGAGTGTCAGGACACCCGCACCGGCAACCTGCACATGGCCCACAATGCAAAGGGGCTGGCGGATCTGCGCAGCCGTGCCGAGCAGTGGCAGCGGCGCGGTGCCAGGGTCGAACTGCTGACCGGAAAACCCTGTGAAGACGCCTGTGGCACCGACAAGGTCAGCGGGGCGTTGCTCGATCACCGTGCTGGTACCGTGAACCCGATGGCGTATGTGTCAGGCATGGCGCTCAATGTTGTGGCGCTGGGCGGTCAGTTGTTTGGCGAGTCTCCCGTCAACGGGCTGCAACGCACTGCGGATGGCTGGAAAGTCTCCACCGCCGCGGGCAGTGTGCGCGCCGAGAAGGTCATCATTGCTTCCAACGCCTACACCGAAGGTGAGTGGACCGACGTTAAGGATCATATCTTCGCAGGCTACTACTATCAGGTCGCTTCACAGCCGCTCAGCGGCAGCGAGCAGGCGGGTATTCTGCGTGGCGGGCAGGGTTCCTGGGACACGCGTACGGTGCTCAGCAGTATTCGTCGCGATGCCCACGGGCGACTGGTGCTGGGCAGCCTTGGCAACGCTGGCAATTATCCGCTGTGGTTCATTCGTCAGTGGGCTGATCGCATCCAGCAGCACTACTTTCCCCAGTTGGGGCGGGTTGAGTGGCAGAGCACCTGGACTGGCCGCATCGGTTTCACGCCCGACCATTTGCTGCGTCTGTTCGAGCCTGCGCCCGGCTTGCTGGCCGCGACCGGTTTCAATGGCCGCGGCGTGACCACCGGAACGCTGGTGGGAAAATGCTTTGCCGATTACCTGCTGAGTAACGACGCAACTGCGCTGCCGGTGAGCTTTTCCAGCAGCAAAAAGGTCTCCGCCAATGGCCTGCGCACACTGGCGTACGACGCCGGTTTCACGCTGTATCACGCTGGCCAGTGCTTACGCGTGGTGCTCTGAGCCTACTGGTTTTCAAGCCATTCTGCTCTTGATTCGCAGCTCCGCACACAGCCCGCCCTGCGCTGAATTGCGCAGGTGCAGGCTGCTTTCCAGTTTGCGCACGATCATGTCGACGATCGCCAGCCCCAGCCCAGCGCCATTGCTGTGGCCCTGACTGTAGAAGCGTTCAAAAAGGCGTGCTTTCTGTTTCTCGTCGATACCCGGCCCTGCGTCTTCGACTGACAAGTACGCGCTGCCGTCTTCCTGGCGGTTGAGCATCACGCGAATCTCGCTGGCCGGCGGGGCGAAGTTGAGCGCGTTGGTCAGCAGGTTCTGCAGCGCGATGCTGATGGCTGATGGGTCGCTGTGGATCACGCAGTCATCGCCCGCCTCAAACACCAGATCGACACGCTTCTCCAGTGCCAGCGGCGTCAGCTCGGCCATTTCCTCGCGCACCAGGGTGTTCAGTTCAAAGGTTTGTAACTGGCTGACTTCAAGGCGCGGCTCAAGCCGGGCCATCGTCAGCAACTGGCTGGCGAGCCGGGCGGCGCGGTCGACGCCGTGCACGAGAAAATCCAGCGCTTCCAGGCGCTGTTCCGGGGTTTCGGCCTGGCGTGCGTTCTGTGCGTGGATACGCAGAATGGTCAGCGGTGTACGCAGTTCGTGGGCGGCGTCGGCGATAAACCGCCGCTCGCGCTCCAGTACGCTTTCGATCTGGGTCAGCAGACGGTTGAGCGCGTGTTGCATGGGTTCCAGCTCTTTGGGCAGCGGTGTCAGATCAAGCGGCTCAAGGCTTTCGGCATCGCGTTCGCGGATGACCCTGGCCATCGACTGCAACGGGCGCAGGCCCCAGCCGATCGCCAGCCAGATCGCGACCACCAGCAGCGGCACGCCGATCAGCGTCGGCCACAAGGTATGGCTGACAATGCGCTGAATCAGGTCCTGGCGTACATCATCGCGCTCACCGACCCAGATCAGGAAACCCTGCTGCGGGTCGGCCAGGAGAAAGCCGCACCACTCATGCCCGTTCTCGACCAGATCATGCGAGCCTTCTTCAGCGGGAGGCGCACTGAGCAGCGGCGCTTCGGCCGAACGCACCAAAAGCTCGCCCGACGTGCGCCAGACCTGAAACGTCAGCCGGGTTTCGTACGGATGGGCAACGCCACTGGTGCCGACCCGGCTCATGGCCTGATCAAACGCCTGATAAAGCTTGTCCAGATCCTGCTCACCCGCGGCGCGCTGGCGCAGCACACCTTGCAACAGGCGCGCGCTCTGGGCCAGTTGCGCATCGTAGACTTCTTCTATTTCGTGATGGCTGTCGCGCAGCGCGAGCAGGCTGATCGCCAGGTCGCCGAGCAGCAACAGCACCAGCACCGGGACCAGAATGCGCGCGCGTACCGAGGTCATGCCTTGAGCTCCAGCAGGTAGCCAACGCCGCGCACGGTGCGGATCAGTTCGGTGGACAGTTTCTTGCGCAGGTTGTGAATCAGCACTTCCAGGGTGTTGCTTTCGACCTTGTCCTGCCAGCCATACAGGGTATTGGACAAGCGCTCGCGGGTGACCACCTTGCCGGGGCGGATCATCAATTGGTGCAGCAGTTGATATTCCATTGGCGTCATCGGCACTTCGCTGCCCTGAAAGCTGACCTGCTGCGACGCCGGGTCAAGGCTGATGCCGGCGTGTTCCAGCAACGGCTGCGCACGTCCCTGGCTGCGCCTGAGCAAGGCCCGGACCCGGGCTTTGAGTTCGTCGACGTCAAACGGCTTGATCAGGTAGTCGTCGGCACCGGCGTCCAGACCGGCAATGCGGTCGGCGGTGCCGTCGCGCGCGGTCAGGATCAGCACCGGCAGGGCGAGTTCTTCGGCGCGTAACTGACGCAGCAGGTCGAAACCGTCCATGCGCGGCAGGCCGAGGTCGAGCAGCAACAGGTCGAAGGGTTCGCTGCGCAGGGCGTGCAGCGCGCTCAGCCCGTCTTCCAGCCAGTCCAGCGTGTAGCCCTCGGTATTCAGGGCCACACGGATGCCTTGGCCAATCGCACGATCATCCTCGACAAGAAGCAGACGCATAGGGTTGTGACCAATGAATAGGGTGAGAAGGGCGCCATCATGCCGTCAGCAGGCAGCGTCGCGAAGTGCCGTGTGTCCGGGAAGATGTTACGAGCTGTTGCGTATTAAGCTTTTCCTAAGACTGGTTTCGCACAGTAGGGGCTCCTTAACTGCCTGTGAGTATCTGTCATGCGTAAAGTCCTGCTGGTTTCCCTGTTGCTGGCCAGCCCGCTGGCCCTTGCCGGTCCGCAATGCACCACCGCTGAAAAGTCCCAATGGCAGGATCAGGCCAAATTCCAGGAGCAGCTCAAGGCTCAGGGTTACGAGATCAGCAAGTTCAAAGTGACTGACGGCAACTGCTACGAGATTTACGGCTTCGACAAGGACAAGCGCAAGGTCGAGATCTACCACGATCCGGTCACCGGTAAAGCGGTCAAGACCGAGATCAAGTAATGAACCGGGTTTCCCTGCGCCTGTGGGACCCGCTGGTCAGACTGTTTCATATCTCGATCGCGGGTGTTTTCGTTGCCAATTACTTCTTCAATGAGGCGGGTGACGACTGGCACGTCTGGCTGGGCTATTACGCGGTTGCCTGGGTGGCGGTGCGAGTGGTGTGGGGATTCATCGGACCAACCAGCGCGCGCTGGAGCGATTTCTGGCCGAGCCCGGCGCGCCTGCGTGCGCATGTCCGGTCGCTGATCAACCGGCAGCCTATACACAGGCTCGGTCATTCTCCGCTGGGTGCGCTGGTCATGGTACTCATGATGGCGCTGATCTTCGGCATGGGCCTGACCGGTTTCCTGATGGAGGAAGTCGATGCCTTGTGGGGGGCCGACTGGCCTTTGCAGGCTCATGAGCTTCTCGCCAACACATTGTGTGCCCTGGTAGTGCTGCACGTGGCCGCGGCCATCTTCGAAAGCTTTCAAGTGCGTGACAACCTGCCCTTGTCGATGCTGACAGGCAAACGACGTCCGTTACCTGAAGATCGCCATCGCTGAAACCACCTCCTTGCCCTTCATCACAGTGATGCCTCCTGATGCGTGTTATTTCCCGAAACCTGACTGCATGGAGCGCAGGCCTGATTGTTGTAGTGATTTTTCTCAGTGCATGGCTAAGCCATCCACAGCACCGGATAGCTGCCTTTGCCGTGAGCGCAGCGCCGATCGACGCTGAAAGTGTGGCGCCCACGGCATCCTACATTTCGCGTTTCGCGTCTTCTGATCTGGACGATTTCGTGCATTCGTCAGCCGTGACGGCATTGCCTGGCGGCGACCTCATGTCGGTGTGGTTCGCCGGTTCTCGCGAAGGGGCGGGGGACGTTGAAATACGCACCTCGCGGTTCGATGCGTCCAATGGTGAGTGGGGCGACGAGCAGGTGCTGGCGACCCGCGCGTCCACTCAGTCAGGTACCGGCAAGTACATCCGCAAACTGGGCAACCCGGTGATCGCGCTGGCTCCGGACAAGCGCCTGTGGCTGTTCTACGTGTCAGTCTCGGTCGGCGGCTGGGCGGGCAGTACCGTCAATGCAATGGTGTCCAGCGATATGGGTGCCAGTTGGTCGCCGCCGTGGCAGCTGGTGACATCGCCGTTTTTGAACATCAGCACGCTGGTACGTGGCGCGCCGGTGTTTCATGCCGACGGCTCGATCGGCCTGCCGGTCTATCACGAGTTTCTCGGCAAGTTTGCCGAATACCTGTACCTGAGCGCCGATGGCGAAGTCATCGACAAGTTTCGCATCAGCCGCGGTAAAAATTCCCTGCAGCCCACTGTCGTACCGTTGGACGGCCAACGCGCCGTAGCCTTGCTGCGTTACGCCGGCGAGACGTTTCACCGGGTACTGGCCAGCCGAACCGAAGACGGCGGTCAGACCTGGAGCGAGCCGCAACCGCTGACGCCTAGCAACCCCAACTCGTCGCTGGCCGCCGTCGGCGTACCCGGCAAGGGCTTGCTGGTGGCGTTGAATGATCTGCGCGAAGGTCGCTTCAAGCTCAGCCTGTACAGCACCGACGAGCAGATGAAGGTCTGGCGACCGCTGCCGGATCTGGACAAGTCACCCGATCCGCTGGGTACACCATTCGCCCTGGAAGCCTATAAAGCTGCAATCGGCGAAGGCTTTCGCGCTTCCAGTGGCGCACGTCGCCAGCCAATGGAAGCCGAGTTTCTGAGCAATCTGGACCAGCGTGTCTGTTCCGCGCAGGGGTGTGATTTCGAATACGAATACCCGTACTTCATCCGCAGCCCGGACGGCCTGTATCACCTGGTCTACTCATGGAATAACACCTTCATCAAACATGTCAGCTTCAACGAGGCCTGGCTGGCGGAGCAACTTTTATGATCGCTTTGGGATTGGCTCATCTGGCGTTTGCCTGGACCCTGTTTGTACTGTTGGCTCCGCTGACCGCATCGTTATGGTGGCGCTGTGGCCTGCTGGCGGCCACCTCGCTGTTGAGCGTTATTTCATTCGACGGTTTGTCGATGGCGTCGTACGCTCGCAGCCTGACCGACGATCTGGCAATCAGCAGCCTGGTGGTGCTGGGCTGGCTGACCCTGCAGCGATTGGGTGTGCTCAGACCGATGGCAGTGTCCCGGCGATGGGTGATGTTGCTGGTGTTCGCCGCGCTGGCGCTGACGTTGTATCCGGCCACGCTGGGTCTGACTTACTTCGACCCCTACCGCTGGGGTTACAATCCGCGACCGATGATCATTATTGTCGCCGTTATCGCGCTGGGGCTGGTCTTTATGCGTAATGCGCTGGCTGTGGTAATGCTGGCTGCTGCGACGCTGGCATTCACATTTCGTATCAAGCCGTCGGGAAATTATTGGGATTACCTGATTGACCCGCTTCTCGCCCTGTACTGTTGCGGGGCTTTGCTGAGCCTGGCCGTTCGTTTTGTTTATCGCCGGGCAACGGAGTCGCGCCGTTCGGCCACTCTGTCTGCCGGCAATGTCTAGAGGAATGACGATGAGTTGGTTGCAATCGCGACGCCTGCATTATTGGCTGGGCGCGGTCATGTTGGTATTCCTGCTGTCGGCGTTACTGAGGGGGGTGTTTTTCTTCGGGTTTTCCGGCGTCGAGCCGGGTGCCCTGTTTACCCATGGCGAGGTCGCGCAGACGCTGGGTATCGGTGTGCGTTTCGACCTGCGTCTGGCGCTGCTGATACTCATGCCGGTCGCGGTGCTGCTCTGGTTGCCGCGCTGGAACCTGGTCAGCAAGCCGGTCTTGCGCTGGCTGGCGCGAGGCTATTTGATTGTCGCGCTGGCTGTTCTGACGATGATTCATATCGTCGACTTTGGTCACTACGCCTATCTCGGGGTCAGGCTCAACGCCAGCGTGATGCGCTATCTGGAGGATGCGCAGATTTCCCGGGACATGCTCTGGCAGACCTATCCGGTGCTGTGGATCACTGCCGGCTGGTTGCTGACCGTTGCAGCGCTCGGCTGGGCGCTGCTCATGCTTGAACGTGTCACCCTGGACCGCGAGGCCCGTCCGCTCAATCGCTGGTCCGTGGCCTGGGGGGCGGCACTGGTGGTCTGTGCGACCTTTCTCGGCTTGCTGGGCCGGGTCGAGAATCTCAATCTGGAAAATCCCGTACCGTTGCGCTGGAGCGATGCCTTCTTCTCCGGCAACAGCCAGGTCGCGGCACTGGGGCTCAACCCGGCGCTGTTTCTGTACGACACGCTCAAGGTCTCCCAGTCGCACTTCGATGAAGCCCAGGTGCGTGAGCACTATGAGTCGGTCGCACGCTATCTGGGTGTCCAGCAGCCAGATGCACAGGCCTTGAATTTCAAACGTCACCAGCCTGTGCAGCCTTACCGGGTGCGCAGCGAGCGGCCGCCGAATGTCATGTTCGTCATGCTTGAGTCACTGGGCACCAGTGCCGTCGGTGCCTACGGCAATCCGCTGAACCCGACGCCGAATCTGGACCACCTGGCGACTCAAAGCTGGTTCTTCAAGCACTTCTATGTGCCGGTGACCGGCACCGCAAAAACGGTCTGGGCAAGCATCACCGGGGTGCCTGATGTGACTCGCCAGGAAACGGCCACGCGTCATCCGCTGCTGACCCGTCAAAACACCATCATCAATGACTTCAAGGGCTACGAGAAGCTGTACATGATTGGTGGCAATTCCGGTTGGGCCAACATGAACGCGTTGATCCGCCGCAGTATCGATGACGTGCGCCTTTACGACGAGCGCGACTGGAAGTCGCCGCAGGTGGATGTGTGGGGGATTTCCGACCTGGATCTGTTCAAGGAGAGCGACCGGATTCTGCGCGCGTTGCCAGCTGACAAACCGTTCTTTGCCTACGTACAGACCGCTGGCAATCACCGGCCATTCACCATCCCCAAAGACAACGATGGTTTTCAGGTCAGCGACAAGACACTGGAGCAGGTCCAGGCCGCCGGTTCGCGAAGCGTGGAGCAATACAATGCGGTGCGTCTGCTGGACTTCAATATCGGTCGGTTGATGGAACTGGCCAAGGCGGGCGGTTATTACGAAAACACCATCTTTGTGCTGTTTGGTGATCACAACACACGCATCAGCCAGATCCCGCACATGGCCCCGGCGTTCGAACAACTGGGGCTGGAGAGTAATAACGTTCCGCTGTTGATTCATGCGCCCGGCCTGCTGGGCACCCGGGTAGTCGATGACGCGGTCGGCCTTGCGGATCTACTGCCGACAGTGGCGGGAATGGCCGGTATGCCTTTCACCAGCGGCACGATGGGCCGTGACATTCAGCAGCCCGCTCCCGAAGGCGAACGTGTGGTGCCATTGGTACTGCGTGAAGGCACGTTCCCGCTGATCGGCGGTGTCACCCGCAACTACCTGCTGCAGATGGAGCACGATGGCAGCTCGCCAACGCTTCACGATCTGTCTTCCCCCACGCCGCTGGATAACGTCGCCAAGCAGAACCCGCAAGAGTTCGAGCGGCTGCGTGAACTCACTCGCGGCCTGCATGAAACCTCGCGAATGATGCTGTATCAGAACGTGCGCTGATCACCCGAACCGCGCCAGCCGCAGGATATTGCGCAAGTCTATGGTGAAGGCCGTATGCTTGCGTAATGATGGCATCGGTGGTTGATGATGTTAAAGTGCTTGCCAATGTGAACCATGCACGTATGAAACACGTGCATGGCGCGGTTTTCGACTATCGTCACCAGTCAAGAGCAGTTTCTTCGGGCGGTGCAAACAGCCGCCCGAGACGCTGGCTGTTTTTCTGGTGGGTTGTGGTATTTCATCGCTAATACCGGAAAAAACTGTCGGTTTTTGCTTCGAATCTGTATTTTGGCGGCCTGTTTTCGCTCGGATGCGTTTTCTGTCTATTGCACACTCAAGAGCCTTCCTGGATGCCGGCAAGTTTTTCATGTGTTACCCCGCCGAAATTGCTGGCTGCACTGCGTGCTGAAACGAGTCAGTTGCACGTTAAGCTTGAAAAACGCATGCCGTTTTTTTCATCTGCGCTGGATCATGCTCTTTACCTTCGTTTGCTTAAGGCTTATTACGGTTTTTATGCACCGCTTGAAGCTGTATTGCACGACAGCGCATTGATGCCTGCGGAGCTTACCCCGCAAGATCGGGTCAAGACCGCTGTGCTGGTCGAGGATCTGCGAGCTCTGGGTCTGTCTGATGACGACATCAGGCAACTGCCTCGCTGCGAGCAGTTGCCGGCAGTGGATTCGCCCGGTTCTTGCCTGGGAGTTATGTACGTGCTTGAAGGTGCAACGTTGGGCGGGCAGGTGTTACGGCGCGAAATAAACAGGCGCCTGGGTCTGGATGAGCAGAGTGGAGCGGCCTTTCTCGATGTTTACGGTGCCGATACCGGACCTCGCTGGAAGGCGTTTCTGAACCATCTCGATGCAGTGCCGCGAGAAGTTGTTTTTACTGACGCCGCAGCGTTTGCGGCACAGTCCACATTTGCATGCTTCGAGCAATGGCTCGATGGTCAAGAGGTACTGCTATGAGCCAACTCGACAAGGACGCTTTTGAAGTCCTCCTGGCCAATTGTGCGGATGAGCCTATTCAGTTTCCCGGAGCCATTCAGCCTCACGGGCTGTTGTTCACTCTGGAAGAGCCAAACCTGACGATCCTGCAGGTCAGTGCGAACGTGCAGAGTGTGCTGGGCCATGCACCCGAGCAGGTTCTCGGTAAAGGCCTCGAGCATGTTCTGGGTGCCGGTTGGGCCGAGGTGATCCGAAGCGCCAGCGCTCATGATTCGTTCGTTGATGCGCAACGCTTGTTGATGACGGTCAATGGCATCGAGTTCGAAGCCTTGATGCACCGCAATCAGGATGTACTGGTTCTGGAACTCGAAATTCAGGACAAGGAAGCGCAAGCGGTCAGTTATACCGAGCGCACTGGCAACATGGGGCGTATGTTGCGTCAGTTACACGCGGCGAGTGATCTGCAAACACTGTATGAAGTCAGTGTTCGCGAGATCCAGCGGATGACCGGTTACGACCGGGTACTGATCTATCGTTTCGAAGAAGAAGGCCATGGTCAGGTGATCGCTGAAGCGTCTGCACCCAGCATGGAACTGTTCAACGGTCTTTTCTTTCCGGCCTCGGACATTCCCGAGCAGGCGCGCGAACTGTACCGCCGCAACTGGCTGCGCATTATTCCTGATGCCGATTACACCCCGGTGCCATTGGTGCCTCAATTGCGCCCCGACACTCAGCAGCAACTCGACCTGAGCTTTTCGACGCTGCGCAGTGTTTCGCCGATCCACTGCCAGTACATGAAAAACATGGGCGTGCTTTCGTCCATGAGTGTTTCGCTGATTCAGGGCGGCAAGTTGTGGGGGCTGATCAGTTGCGGGCACCGTACCCCGTTGTACGTGTCCCACGAACTGCGCAGTGCCTGCCAGGCGATCGGTCAGGTGTTGTCGCTGCAGATCAGCGCGATGGAAGCGCTGGAAATAAGCCGTCAGCGCGAGGCGAAAGTCAGAACACTTGAGCAACTGCATCAAGCCATGGCCGATTCCGAAGAAAACGTCTTTGACGGCCTGGCACAGCAGCCGCAATTGCTGATGGATCTGGTCGGTGCGACCGGTGTCGCGATCATCGAAGACCGGCAGACGCATTGTTACGGTATCTGCCCGGAGGTTTCGGATATACGTGCACTGCACACATGGATGATTGCAGGCGGCGAGCCGGTGTATGCCAGTCATCATCTCTCCAGCGTGTACGCGCCCGCCGAGGCTTACCAGCCAGTCGCCAGTGGCATATTGGCCATGAGCCTGCCCAAGCCTGTGGATAACGGCGTTATCTGGTTTCGTTCCGAGGTCAAGGAAAGCGTCCAGTGGAGCGGTGATCCGAACAAACCGCTGAACATGGAAAGCTCGGAAGGCGGTATGCGCCTTCGGCCGCGCACATCGTTTGAAATCTGGAAGGTCGAAATGACCGGGATTGCGCCAAAGTGGAGCCATGGCGACGTGTTCGCGGCTAACGACCTGCGCCGCTCCGCGCTGGAAAACGACCTTGCCCGTCAGGTGCGCAGGGAGCAGCAGGCGGTTCGTGCCCGTGACGAACTGGTAGCGGTCGTTTCCCATGACCTGCGCAACCCGATGACGGTCATTTCCATGCTCTGCGGAATGATGCAGAAGTCGTTCAGCTCCGATGGTCCGCACACCTCGCGGCGTATTTCCACGGCAATCGACACCATGCAGCAAGCAGCCAGCCGCATGAATGTGTTGCTCGAAGACCTGCTCGACACGTCGAAAATCGAAGCAGGCCGCTACACCATCACGCCGCAGCCACTTGAAGTCAGCCAGATTTTCGAAGAGGCCTACACCTTGCTGGCCCCGCTGGCGATGGACAAATCCATCGAAATTTCCTTCAATGCCGAGCCAGACCTCAAGGTCCAGGCCGATCCGGAGCGCCTGTTCCAGGTGCTGTCCAACCTGATCGGCAACGCCATCAAGTTCACCCCGAAACTGGGCAAGATCGGCGTGGCGGCGATGTCCAACGGCACTGAAATCGTGTTCACCGTGCGTGATTCCGGCGAGGGCATTCCACCCGAGCAACTGCCGCACATCTTCGAACGCTACTGGACCGTCAAGGAGGGCAACCCGACCGGCACCGGGCTGGGCTTGTACATCTCCCAAGGCATCATCAAGGCCCACGGCGGAGAACTGGGAGCGCAAAGCCAGGTCGGCGAGGGCAGCGAGTTCCGCTTTACTGTGCCGATTGCGCATTGATTGCTTTCTCAGGCTTGAGGCGCAAATGACTCAAGCCTGAGTTGCATCAGCCCTGATGCCAGTCAGTGGCTTTTTCGATGTATTGAGCGTTGGCTGGAAGGGCCTTGCGCAGAAACGCGAGGTATTTGTCCATAAGCGCCTTGCTGGGAAAACGCGCGGCGAATCCGCTGGTTATATCCTCGCAATGGATAATGACCATCAGACGTCTGTGATCAACCGTGACAAATTCATGCAAATGCCACGGGGCGGTTTGTCGATGGTGGACGGGGTTTTCCCAGTTCAGCAGTTTGATGGCTGCGACAAAAGCCATTGCCACCGGACCGACCAGGAACAGTACTGACCCAGTGGTTAGGGCGACGAGGACGAATGCCAGTATGACGAAAATAGCGATGCCTTTGAAAAGCGATGAGGCGAAGTCGGGGTAGTGGAGGTAGTACTCGACTGTGGCACCGTCGGTTTTCAGGGTGTAGTTGTAGATGGTTTTTTGGCGGATGATCAATGCAATCAGGTAGAGAGCCGCTCCTGCGGATGTATAGACTAAAAACAGTGCCTCGGAAGGACTGTCTAAGTATATATCCCGGCCAATCCATACAAAAAATAGTGATGGGCATGCACAGATGATTATTGTAATCAGCTCAGTCAAAAGTATTTCCTTAGGCGATCTTGCCATAGTTGTTATTGACCAATTCAAGACGTCCTCGCCACTCAGATAGTTTTTGGGTTTACTATTAATCTGTAACGCGTCAGTCATGCTTTCAAGCTCTTTTGGGGAGCAGGTATGGCAGTTCTTTTTTTCATGATTTTTACTCTGCTATTTCGAGTGTCAAGGTGCCAATTCGGCTAGTTGCCTTTATTTCAAGTTCGGTACTGATCAGGCCGTCGAATGTAGTCTTTCCATCACTAGTTAGTTCAAGCTGAAACAGATATTCGGTATCCTCTTTGCCTGACTTTATGAGGCTGCTGGAGTACCATATTTGTAGCTCAAGATACGTTGCTTCTTTATCAAGGGGCACCCATGTCTCCCATACGACAGCCTCATCCTCAGGAGGCATTAGCGGATAGGTAAAGTCCTCGCACGCATTGCGGGCAGGTTGATTGGAGAGCTTTCCAAAATAGTCTGTATTCTTGAACTGACCTCTGTCGAGAAAAGGCCAGTGTATGGGGTTATCTATTTTTTCTACCGGAAGCACGCCCAGCGGACTTTTGTTGCTGATGACGTCGAAATGCACAGACTGCCCGCGCAGAGTGGCATCAACCCTGATGCCAGTTAGTGGCTTTTTCGATGTATTGAGCGTTCGCTGGAAGTGCCTTGCGCAGGAACGCGAGGTACTTGTCCATAAGCGCCTTGCTGGGAAAACGCGTGGCGAACCCGCTGGTTATATCCTCGCAATGGATAATGACCATCAGACGTTTGTGATCAACCGTGACAAATTCGTGCAAATGCCACGGGGCGGTTTGTCGATGGTGGACGGGGTTTTCCCAGTTCAGCAGTTTGATGGCTGCGACAAAAGCCATTGCCACCGGACCGACCAGGAACAGCAATGACCCAGTGATTAGGGCGACGAGGACGAATGCCAGGATGACGAAAATAGCGATGCCTTTGAAAAGTGCGGAGGCGAAGTCGGGATAGTGGAGGTAGTACTCGACTGTGGCACCGTCGGTTTTCAGGGTGTAGTTGTAGATGGTTTTTTGGCGGATGAGCAGGCCTACGAAATAGGCAAGGTGGCCCCCAAGTACAAATATCACGCACACCAGAGAAGTCGGGCTGTCTGAAAACATTACCCAGCCTACCCAAATAAAAAGTGAGCTTGCCATTAAATAGAAGGCCGTAAATCCAAGCTGCGTGATCATGATCTCTTTAGGTGACCTTGCGAGGGTTTTAATTTTCCAGTTCAGAACATCCTTGCCTTTTGGCGGCCCCGGGGCTTTTTCTTGCTGAGTCATACAGGTGTACCCTCTGCAACTTCCAGGGTCAGCGTGCCGGTCCTGCTTGATGCTTTTACTTCAAGTTCCACAGCAGCCAAACCATCAATGTCAGTATCGCCTCTTGTGCCCAGATCCATCTGAAATAGATAGCCGCTATCGTCTTGACCAGGATTGATCAGATTGTTCGGATACCAGATTTGCAGCTCAAGGTACGTTGCGTCCTTGTCGAGCGGTACCCAGGTTTCCCAGATGAGGTCTTCGTTTTCGGGCGGCATCAACGGGTAGGTGAAGTCGTCACTTGCCTTGCCAGCAGGCTTGTTGGCAAGCGTCCCGAACTGTTCAGCTTTCCTGAACTGCCCGCGGTTTAGAAAAGCTTCATGCAGAGGGTCGTCTATTTTTTCTACGGGCAGCACGCCCCATGGTCGCTTGCTACTGACAATATTGAAATGTACGGATTGACCACGTACCAGATTGGGCAAGCGCACTTGTATCCCTGCGCCATTTTGTACCGCTACGCTGTAGTAATCACCTTTGCCAAGGTAACGGTCTTCATAATGTACGGTGCTTTTTACATGGATTTTAGGTGATAGCTGGATTTCCAGTAATGCCTGTATTTCTTCATTTTCACCGTTTGCTGTCTCTGCGTAGCGATAGTCTATGGTTTTTGACCAACAGCACTTGCGTAGCCACCAGCCGACACTGTCTTGCTTGAAATAATTCAGGGCCATCGTAGCAAGGAGATAAATAAAGCCTGTTGCGAACAGAGCTACGCTGAACCATGGATTCATCGCGATAATCGTAAAAGTACTAGCGGGAAAAATCCCCGCGAATAACTGGGCTGCAGAACCAAATCCCATCATTAATACAGAAGACCACTTTATACGAAGCCCATACTCTTCTTCTAAGGTTTTCGCTGTGTAAAAATCATCTGTGATATCAAATAGTTCAAGCGCAGCCGCTACAATCCCAAACCCACCCATCGCCACCATCGAAACCCTGAACCCAAATATCGCATCCCCCCAAACCGCATTACCCCGTGCTTTCCAATAAGCCGCCGATTGATCAAGAATGCCCACTGTGTACGTACCAATAACCACGGGCTTCGCCGTACTGATAACCGCCCACGGTGCTTCAACAAACACCGCCATCAACAGGTTGAAGCTATACCCCAGTCCATATGTCACCTTGCCAATATCTTTGGCACTGAAGTCTCCATCCCGAGTAAGGTCCCGATAAGTGAGCGCGGTATTGATGAAGTTGAGCATGATCACGCCCCAAGTGATCGCCCCGGCAATTCCTCCCAGCCCATCGATCCAGCGCTTGGCGGTGGTCAGCCAGTCTTTCGCCATGGTTTTGCCGGACTGGAAGTGCAGGCGAATCTCGTCCTGCAACTGCTTTGCGTATTGGTTGTTCTGATAGTCGAGCAGGGCGGGGATGCTCAATTCATGCAGACGAAGTTTTTCCTCGAGGGCGCGAAGGTGGCTGGCGTTGCTTTTGCGGGTGTTGTAAGCGGTTGGATAAAGCCAGCTGCGACGGGTATCGCTGATCTGCTTGTTGAGGACCTGCCACTCGCGTATCCACTGTTTGAGCTTGGTGAATACCTGTTGATCGACTGCAATACGCGCCTTCGAATCAAGCAAAATCTGGCCGATCAACAGGGTGCGAAGCAATGCGACGATGTTCTGCTGTTTGCCCAGGGCCATGCGGCTGTCGATGGGCACCCAGGCCAGCAGGATACTCTCGAGCGTTGCCTTGCCTGCGCCGCTGGCCAGTTCGCCGAGAGCCTTGAAAGTACCTTGAACAGGTTGCTTAAGCGCCTTCATCCACGGCTTGTCGGCAAAGCCCTGGTGATTGAGGGCGCCATTGAGTTCGCCAATACGTGTAGCCAGGTTGGTGACGTCGCCAAGGCCGTTCAGCAGCGCGTCGGCCTCCTGGTGCAGTGCTTGTTTGAGCGCGGGTGAGAAGCCGTAGCGCAAGGTACCAAACAGCGTGCTGGCGTTGGCTTCCTGCTCGGCCAGCCAGGTGGTGGCTGCGCTGTCCTGGGCGTAAATGATCTGCAGGTTGAGCATGATCGTTTGCAGGTACAGCAGCTGTGTCGGGCG